>CANQDV010000007.1 GCA_947593955.1 uncultured Bacilli bacterium
ATCAAGGGGTTGTGGGTTCGAATCCTGTCAGGCGCGCCATTTCACTTGACATTTACTTTCAAAATTGATATAATATCAATACTTGTGCGGGACTTAGCTCAGCTTGGTAGAGCATCTGGTTTGGGACCAGAGGGTCACAGGTTCGAATCCTGCAGTCCCGACCATTTATATGCAGGTGTAGTTCAACGGCAGAACTTCAGCCTTCCAAGCTGACTACGTGGGTTCGATTCCCATCACCTGCTCCATAGACTTAACCAGATTGATACCAATGTAAACAAGTTTTCATCACAAATAAGTTTGCAATAGTGTCAATCTGTTTTCTTATACAGAATTTAATTTAAAGAGTTTTGAAAATTAAGACGATTAATATTTTCATAACTTTTTTTTAAAATTAATAATAGTGGAGTTTTATTGTTTCAAATGGATAAAGTAGTTGAATCATATGTATTTCAAAAAATAAAAACAAAGTTATTTAAAAAACTGATGGCTTAAATTTAAAATCTAACATACTATTTATTTGATAAATCGGTAAAATTTTCTTTAAGACTAGATATGGTAGTTAGGAGACCATTAGAAGGCTTATTAACTATTGACTTAAACATAAAAAAGAGATTGAATAGGTTTGACGAATATGGTATGTTCCAACTTATATGTATCCAGATGTGCGTTTATTTTTAAAAACGCAAAATAACTATTATACAAATTTTATATTTTTTGTAGCAAGAATATTTTAGTAGCAAAGAACTAAAATGTGCAGTTTATCACTTGCCATAACGATAATGTTACTTTTTATTTTTTATAAATGTTTTCAACATCGAAGATAGCCTATAAAAATATCAAAATAATTAATGGAGGTAAATGAACTTGTTTTATAATAATAAATCTAAAGAAACTGAAAAAAATTTTTTGAATAGTAATTTTGATGCAAAAATATCAATTGATAGTATCTTGAATTATGTTCCATTAGCTGAAAAATATTCATCAAAACTTTCAAGTGATAATCTGTCATTAGCATTAAGTGCATTAAATTTTGTTGCAACAATAATTGATCCAGACTCTATTATTGAAGAATCCACTAAGTATATTGGATTAAAATACAAATCTAATTCAAAATTATATTGTCTAATCTGTCATGATCTAGTACTGAAATTTGATAATGGTAAAAAAGTTGATTTGAAGCGAATAGATCAACATCAATTGCTTGAATTCGTAAAAAAGTATAAACAAAGAGGATTGATATTTGATCTTGATGGAACTGTTTTCGATACTAACTGTATAAGAAAAAAAAGAGAAAAATATGAAGCAAATTCTATTCCGGAATCAATTTTGAATAAAATTCAACTTATTGAAGGCTTTGAAGATCTTTTTATGAATCCTAAATCGGAACTATACTTAAAAGAAAACAAAGTATTATTTATAACAAATTCTCCTGAAAAATATGCTAAATATCTATTAAAATTACATAAACTTGATGAATATGAATATGAATCTCATTTTTCTTGTTATAAAAATAAATCGAAGTTAATTAGTGAATTTGTTAAGAAAAGTGGATTAAAAATAGAAAATTTTATTGCCTTTGGTGATGAAGAAAAAGACGCACAGTTATACTCTCAATGTGGAATACCTTTTTATATAGTAAATAAATATTATGGTTATGATATTATTCGTGATTTGATGACAAATATCATAACTCCTGACAAAAAAGATTTTAGACATGAATTTATGTATGATGTCATAAAAAAGAAATTTGATTTCGACACTAAATATTTTGATGATTTTATTGTTTACTATTGTAGATACTACGATAAAAACAAAGATAATTTTGGTAGATGCCCTTCTATGTCTGGAAGAAATTATTTTAAGAAAATAACATGTTCAGAATTCAAGTATAAAAAAGGCGAATACGTTAAAAGTCATTTAAGTGATTTAATGGAAAAAGACTATAAAAATATTGGAATTTCACTTCCTAAAAATGCTGTATTTGTAAAAATCCCTGGACACAATGAGACATCTTACAATCCAAATAGCCCCTGTAGCATATTAATAAAGGAATTGTGTCAAAAGTATGGAAAAGAAAGAGATTATTCGGATTTCTTAATAAGATCTTCTGTGGTAAGGAATCATGATAGTGGCAGAGATATTAATGATCATGTGAAAACTATTATTCCGATAAAAACAAAAAAAATTACTGGAAAAATAGTTTATTTATTTGATGATGTTTGTACTACGGGGACACAGATGTCCGTTTGCATTGACAAATTATATAAAGCAGGAGCAGGGCATGTTATTTGCTTTTGCATATGTAGAACATGCCCAGGAGATAATTATAAGTTATATGAAATAGAAGGAGGTTCTAGATAATGACCGACTTAAATAAACTTATATTATTATTACAAAATGTAAATGGCATTGGTGATGCATCAATTAGAAAGCTAATAGTAAACGAAAAATTTAAAGAAATTATAGACGTTCAAATTACTTATAGTGCAATTCTTGCATGGATAAAGAAAAATGAAAGCTATTTTTCTAAAAGAGCTAATATTTCCTCACTAACCATAAATGATTTAAAGATAGCTAATGAAAAGAGAAAAGAAATCGAAGAATCATCTGCCAAACTGGGAATAAAAATTATTAGCTATTTTGATGAAGATTATCCTAAAAGATTTAAAGATATGGCTTTCTCAAAGGAATGTGATTTTCCAGTTCTATTTTATTATCTTGGTGACATTAAATTACTTAATTCAGAGAAAATTTGTGCAATTATTGGAACAAGAAAGGTATCACCAAAAGCAAAAGAATATGGTATGAGAATTGCAAAAAAAATGGTTGATGACGGATATGTTGTCGTCAGTGGTTTAGCTGAAGGCTGTGATACAATAGGACATAGAGGATGTCTAGATGCGGGCGGAAAAACCGTGGCAATTGTAGGTACTCCACTTAATACTATATTTCCAAAGACAAACAAAAATCTTCAAGATGAAATTCTAGAAAAAGGTGGCCTTGTAATCTCTGAATATCCTATAGGATTTAAATGGGGTGCATTTGCGTTTGTTCAAAGAGATAGGCTTCAAACTTTAGGATCTGATGTTGTTATTGCTCTTCAGTGTTCTATAGATGGAGGAACAATGTATGCATCTAAAGCTACACGTAAGTATTATAAAAAACTTATGACTATTGAGCCATCACTTATTGATGATGGTAATGTAACTGGAAATAAGGAATTGATTAATTTTTGGGGAGCTTCTTCAATAAATGAAGAATGGTTTCAAAATTAAAATATAATGTTATTTCATAATAAAAAACATTTCGAGATAATTTAATTGGCCATAATATTTGCTATAATAGATGTATATGTTTCGTAGACGATATCTATCATTTGTTGGTAAATTTAGTGTTAACATTAGTCAAAAGAAAATGAAATATTTTGTAAAATTTAAAAGATAACTTCTTTGAATATATCATAAGATAATCAGAGTTAACGAAGAAAAAGTAATGTTTTGGTTGAATGATAGATCAAAATTTGTTATAATATTCATAGAGAATCTCCTTTGTTTTAGATTTGGTAAATATATTATAAGGGGTTCTCTTTTTCTTTTCTATTGATATGATAAAAAAGCAAACAAAAGTAGGAAAATATTAAAAAAATGAGAGATTTGTTATAAAACATCTCACCAGTTAAAAATTGACTCTATCAAACATATGTTAAATACTTGAATATAAAAATAATTTGTGATATATTAATTTTGCAGTTAAAGAAACTGACAACTTTCAAAAGAAAGTTTGACTAACTAATCTTCTGTAATGCTATTATGAGGATTGCCCTTTGAGGTTTATAGCAATAGGTCACTCTATGGTTGGTCACATGATTTCTAAGACTGACTAATTATAGGAGGAAAAAAGCATCTTTTTCGTATAAAATAAAAGATGAATAAAAAAAATATGGACTTGAATAAAGAGACTGCTATGCGTCTTTGGAATAAGTTCTTTGGTAAAGAAACTAAAGTAAAAGATTTTGCAGGACGTACAATTGCCAAAGGAGCTTATAATGATCGTAATAGTGATTTTGGGTGGAATGTAGACCACATTCTTCCACAATGTAAAGGCGGCAAAACTGCTGATCATAATTTAGTTTGTTGCCATATTCTTACAAATGATGAAAAAGCAAATAAGTTTCCAGCATTTAAGGCGAATGGTATCAATTTTGAAATTATAAAAGTTGAAAATCATTACGAAATTAAGCAATTGACTAAGAAAACTCAAAAGGAAAAGAAAACACCAGAATATGATGATGCTGTGAATTTTATGGATTCTGCTTCAGGTGTTAGATTTTTTAAATTATTAAAAGGAATTCAAAACAAACATAGATTTGTAGGTTCTGTTCTTATAAGGCTTAAAAATATATCAAATACTGCTGTCATTGATTTTATAGAAAAGTTTTTTGATGAGGAAAATATCTCATATTCAATGTCAAACAATTATTGGAGTTGCGAAACTAAAATAGTTGCTAAAAACTATAATATGCCTCTAAAAGAAGATCTTTCTAAATTGTTAGATAAATGTATTCTTTTGAATACTTATTTGAAATATTATTTCATACCAATGAAGTATATAATTCAATATGATATTTGCTATCAAATTAATTATTTTGAAGATAAACAAGATATGTATTTAAAAGCGCAAAGAATTAACTTTGATAATTTTCATGGAAGCATTGATGATGCTTTATTTATCAACAAACTTGTATATATTAATACAGAGGCACATGATAGAGAACCTAATTTAGATTATAATTATAGTTATCATGAGTATTGCAAATACGATTATACATTTACTAAATTAGCTAAAAATTTAACAAAGGAGGTAAACGAAAACTAGCAATGCATAAATCCTCCTTAAATTAGAAAAAAGATTTTGGTGATGAGTGACCATCACCTTTATTTATGACGCTATGATTAATAAAATTGATATTAAAGCAAAAATGTTTGCAATAGTATCAGTTTATTTTTTATATAGTGTAATTACATAATAATATTTTAAAAAAATCAAAAGGAGAAATAAAATGAAAAAATTATTTTTTTTAATAATGATTATTACAACCATTATGCTAGTTGGCTGTAACATTAAAGAAGATCATACAAATGAAGTTTTAATTACAGATATGAGTGGCACTAAAGTTTGGGTTCCTAAAAATCCTAAAACTGTAGCAGCAGTATCTCCTTCAACTGGTGATTTAATGATTGCATTTGGGCTAGGGGATAAATTGGATGGAACTTATTATAGTGTTATGAATAATCCTTGGGCTGAAGAAATTTACCCAGAATCCAAAAATCTTTTTGGATATGATTATGATAATAGTGTTGAAACGTTTATTGAACGAGGTGCTGATTTAATTTTTATTCCTGAACCAGAAACAGCTAAAAATTTAAGAAATCATGGTCTAAATGCTTTATGTGTTAGGCAGTTTGCTGAAGTCGGCTACGGAGATTATGTTTTTTATTTTTCTGAAATTGTTAGACAAATTTGGGGGAGTGATGAAAAAATAAATAATAAAATTAATGAATGGCAAAAAGATTTTAATAATGCTATAAATGCTATTACTTCCAAAATTGATTATACACAACCAAAAAGAACGCTTTATTATGTATGTGGTGATAAAGATAGAGGCTTAGGATATACTGATTTAGGCAAATCACTTTTAGAATATGTTTATGATCAATTAAATATTGATTTTATTTGTAATAGATTTGAAACTAATAGACCATCTGCAGAAGCAGTATTAGAAATTAATCCAGACATAGTTGCTATTGGCGGAATATATCAGCAATACTTACTACAGCAAATAAAAGTTCAGGAACCATGGAATCAATTAAAAGGTGTTAAAGATGGAAATTTATTTAATATCCCTGTTGGTTTTGTAAGCTTTGAACAAACTTCAGTTGAAAGTTATGTATTTATCTATGATATGGCCAATAAATTATATCCAAATTTATTTGAATTTGATATTGTTACATTAACTAAAGAATGCATAAAAAAATATTTTAATTATGAATTGAGTGATGAATATGTTAAATATATGCTTCAAGGACTAGATAAAAATGGCAAACCGCTTATTTGGAAATAAATTAAAATATTTAATAATTTTTTGCATTAGTATTTTACTTTTGTTTATAATAACTTATATTGCTTTAGCAGTAGGAAAATATACTATTAGTTTTAATAATTTTTTTAAAGCATTATTTTCAAATAATTCTGAATATATAACAGAAAGAAGTGTGATTATAAATTTGAGACTGCCTAGAACACTAATGGCTATATTGGTAGGCGCTTCTTTGTCTGTTTCTGGATTAGTTTATCAAGAAATTTTTCAAAACAAATTGGTTTCACCTGATTTTCTTGGGGTATCAAGTGGTGCTAGTTTTGGGGCTACATTAGCAATTTTAATTGGATTATCAGGATTTATTATTTGCTTATTTTCATTTATTTTAGGAATGATAACTATGATATGTACTTTAGTGATAGCCAGAGCGTTCAAAAATAAATCGTCAATTGTTTTAATATTAGCAGGAATAATTATAAGTGGTTTTCTTGAAGCTTGTATCAGTTTTGTAAAATTTATGGCGGATACTGATAGCAAACTTGGAGAAATAACTTTTTGGTTAATGGGTTCTTTTTCCAAAGTAGTAATTAATGATGTTTATATTGTATTACCAATTGTCATAATTTGTTTAGTAATTTTATTTACTATTAGATGGAGAATTAATATTGTTGCATTAGGTAAAGAACAAGCAGAAACTAAAGGATTAAATTATAAGGCTTATAAGTTAGGATTTATTTTAATTGTAACCATTTTAACTTCTGTTTCGGTTGCTTTTTCTGGGGTTATAGGTTGGATTGGTCTAGTAGTACCTCATATTGCGAGAATACTAGTAGGACGTAATACCAATAAGACATTGCCATTAACAATTTTTATTGGCGCAAATTTTATGGTTTTATGTGATATTATATCGCGCTCCTTTACTTTTTCTGAAATACCTTTATCGGCAGTATCAGGCTTTATTGGAACACCATTATTTATAGGCATTTTAATATTTAAAAAGAGGCACTCATATGTCGAAAATTAAAATTGATAATCTTTCCTTTTCATATGATGAAGAAAAAACACTTGAGAACTTATCATTAATAATTAATGAGCCCTCAATTAATGTATTTTTAGGTTTAAATGGCTGTGGGAAAACAACTTTACTAAAAATATTGTCAGGATTAATTATTCCAAAAGATAATTCGGTATTTATTTTTGATAAATCAATAAAAGAGATTTCAAAAAAGGAAATAGTTAAATATATTGCTTTTGTGCCTCAACTGACATCTGCTGACAATGATTTCATTGTGGAAGATTATTTGTTGTTTAGTTTTGTATCAAAATTAAAATTTTATGAAGCACCAAATTCCGATCAAATAAATAAAATGCACATTGCGGCAAATAAATTTGAAATAGATGGTTTATTAAAAAAGAAAATGAATGAGATTAGTGGAGGAGAATTACAAAAAATTTTAATTTGCGCAGCCTATATTCAAGATACGCCTATTATAATATTAGATGAACCTTTATCTGCTTTAGATTTAAAAAATCAAGGATTGGTTATAAATATTATACGTGATTTATATAATGAAGGTAAAATTATTATACTTTCAACTCACAATCCTAATATAGCACTTTATTTAAATGCCAATGTTTTTTTGCTGATAGATGGTAAAATTTCATCATTTGGAAAGGCAAAAGATATTATAAAAAAAGATATATTAACTGCGATTTATGGTTCGCAAATAGTTTATTCGAAAGAACATGACTATGATGAAATATCAATTAAATAAAAACATAAAAATCTTCATTTTTGATATAGGAAAAACTTTATTTGATAAATCAAAGCAAAAAAGATGTTCTGATTTGACAATAGAAGCTTTAGTCTATTTGAAAGCAAATAATTATAAAATAGGTGTTTGCTCTATGAGAACAATTGATCATATTAAAGAAGTTATTCCAGTAGATTTTGATTTTTATATCTTAAATAATGGTGCATATGTAGAGGTTGAAGGCAATACAATAGTTAATGAGCCTTTGTTAGATTTTAAAATTTATGATAAAGATTTTTTAACATATAGTCCTATTTTATCAATGTATTCAACTTATCAAGCTAAATTTAATGCTGAATCTAATGGCTTTATTGCTGACGAAATAGGTGTTATACCAAATCCATATAATGTAATACTTTTTAATAAAACATTTAGGGAGAGTAATAAATTTAATAGTAAATATAATGTTTATTATTGGAAAAATACAAAAACTTTATCAATTCAAAATAAAGATACGAGTAGGGTGCTTGGATGTAAAGCAATTTTAGATTTTTATAATTTTAAAAAGGAAAATTGTATTTATTTTGGAGATGGTCCAAATGATCTAGAAGTATTTCAAGAACTACCATATGGAATTGCTATGGGTGAATGTTTTCCTTCACTCATTAAATACTCTTATATGCAAATTGGTAACTGTAGCGATGATGCTGTAGCAAAATTTATTTTTAATATGTTCTATAAATAAAATTGGATTTGGTTTGGCATCATTTAATTTATAGGTGTATCTCAACCCCCAACAAGTTTATATAACAGAAAAAATCCTAGAAAGTTTACAGTAGGTATAATTTCTAGGATTTTTTAATGCTTTAAATAAGAATATCAAGAATACGAAGGTGTGTGTTTCATAATTTGTTTTTCTCCAAAAAGTTGTAAAAAATGCAATTATCTGGAGAAAATAATATGCAAAAATATTAATTCATTTTAAAAAATATGATAAAATATAACTATGTGGAGGAAAATATTATGATAATATCTAGCCAACAATTAAAAGAAATTTATTGTAATTTGGCCGATCCAAAAGGAAAAATTGCAAGAGATATAAAAAAAGGAAAAATATTCCCTTTAGTAAAAGGAATATATGAAACAGATCCTAATGTTTTTCCACCTTATCTTGCACAATTTATTTATGGGCCATCATATATATCATTTGATTATGGATTATATTATTATGGTATGATTCCCGAGGCTATATATAATACAATTACATGTGCTACTTACAATAAAAGAAAAATAAAAACATATACAAATAAATTTGGTACTTTCATATATCGTGATGTGCCAAAAGCTGTTTATAGTTTGGGTGTTATGGTAATTAATAAGGATAGTTATTCTTATCAAATTGCATCACCTGAAAAGGCTCTTTGTGATAAATTATATACAATTTCACCAGTAAAAACTTTGAATGATTTAAAAATGTTACTATTTGAAGATTTAAGGATAGATGAAGATAAATTTAATGAATTAAATAAACAAGATATATTAGGCCTTGCACCACTATATCGGTCAACTAATTTAAATTTATTAGCAAAATTAGTAAAAGGAGACAAATAAAATGCAAAGAGTATTAAGTAAAATGATATCAAAGTATCAAATTAATAATATTGAAGATAAGAAAAATGCTGTCAAAGAAATTGTACAAGAAATTGTTCTTTGTGGTTTATCTCGTGGTGGTTTTTTTAAAGAGGCTGCTTTTTATGGTGGAACAGCATTAAGAATATTTTATGGCTTAGATCGATTTAGTGAAGATTTGGATTTTTCCTTAATAACACAAAATGCAAATTTTGATTTGACTAAATATTTTGTATATATTGAAAATGAAACAAAGTCACTAGGCCTTGATTTTACGGTTTATGAAAAAGTTAAATATCCAAAGTCAAATATAAAGTCAGCCTTTTTAAAAGGAAATACAAAGGAGCATATTTTAACTTTTTATGAAAATAGTGATGATGCTAAATTTATAAGCAAAGATGAAGTCATAAAAATTAAATTTGAAGTAGATATTAATCCACCAATAGGTGCTACATATGAAACTAAATTTGGATTATTACCGTCACCTTATCAAGTGCGATTGTATGATCTTCCATCATTATTTGCGGGAAAAATTCATGCTTGTTTATGTAGAAATTGGCAACATAGAACTAAGGGTCGTGATTTTTATGATTATGTATTTTTCTTATCGATTGACGCAAAAGTTAATTTAGAAAATTTAAAGGCAAAATTAGTTCAATCTAAATTTATTAATGAAGATTATGATTTAACTATTGATAATTTAAAAACATTGCTTAATCAAAGATTTGATAATTTAAATATTAATCAAGCTAAAGAGGATATTTTGCCATTTATTAAAGATAAATCAAAACTTGATTTATGGAGTAAAGAATTTTTTAAGGAAATTACTAAAAAGCTTAAAGCGATTTAAATAATAATTGTTGTGTACTTTTGTTTCACTATTTTTAGACGACTTATTTTTATAAGTTATGATGACTTATTTATAGTGTAATAAAAAAATGGTTTTATTTCATCTTTTTTATAATTAATATTTAATAATTTTATAAAATCAAAAAAAAATAATTATTTTTACAATTTTAAAGTTTATCATTTTGTTTATTAATAAAAAATTAAAAATTTTTAAATTGTATTTTTATTGTAATTATTATAAAATTATGTCATAATGAAAATTACTAAAAAAATTTATATATTAATAAAGGATAATTAATATGAAAGATTACTTGGAAATATATGAAAAGTTTAAATATATAAAAGATATTAGTGATTATATTGAAGAAGTAAAATTTTTACGTTATTATTTTTGTTCTAAACAATTTCAACAAATGCAATTACACATTAATAAATTGATCAAAAAATATTATGCTGATGCAATTATATGGAATTCAGTTAATACTCATTTTCCAACTTCTCCGCAACAAGCATATATAAATGCCAGTAATTTTATGGAAATGCAAGGTGTAAAGCTTATCATCAATAAAGTTTTAAATTTTAAAGAATATATAACACAAGAAGAAAACTGTTATATTGAAGCAATAATTAAATTGATAAATCAAGATAGAGGTTAGTTTATGCAAGAAAAACGCGAAAACCCAAAATATATAGAATTAATAAAGAATAAGAAAAAAAAACATATTTATATATTATTAAATGATTCTCGTTATAATAATATTAAAATAAATGATATTAAAATTGACAATAAGTTACTTATAACGTCTAATGAACACGATCTTATGTATGTTAATATAAAAAATATAGAACGATTTAATGAAAATGATCCAAAATTGAGAGAATATTTAGAAAAAGATTATCCAGGAATTGAAATAAATGAAGCAATAAAAGAAAACTCAAGATATATTGTTTTTCATATAGAACCTTATATACGAAAAAAACAAAATAAAATTACCAATTTCTTTACAGCTAAACCTTGTATAGATAATTGTACAGCATTCTTTTTTCAATCTTTAAGTGTGCCATTAAATGTTCTAGAAAATATAAATAATCGTAAAATCGATTATGAAGATATGTTAGATTTTTCGAGATTTCGTGTAGATTATTTATTAAATAAAAATGAAATAGATAATAATAAAAGAAGTATATTTTCTATAATGTTACGATTATTAAATCGTGGAAGAATAACAATTAATTCTTTAAATGTTGAAACAGAATTAGTTAAATATTTTAAATCTAATGATCAATGTATATATCATATTGATCAATTAGATAATTTTATAGAATACGAAAAAACTCTTGATAATGTAGATAGTATCAATGAAAAAAAGTTTATTGACAGGTATTTAAAAGAAATTATTGGTAAAAATTGGGCTTCGCATGTTTTAACACAAGCATTTTTAGAAAAACTAACTAAAGCTAATGGTTCTCATTATGATGAAAGAGTTGATTTTGTAATTTCACAATATGATGTGAATTATATAATAGAGCTTGATGGTAAAGAACACGAATATCAGCAAGAAAAAGATAACATTAGAGATAGAAATTTAGAAAATAATGGTTATAAAGTTATAAGAATTAAAAATGAGGAACTTGATAATCAAGAAGAGATTAAAGATAAACTCAAGATGTTTGAAACTACAAAAGAATTTAGAGTTATTAATGAATACGAAAAAATGATGATAGCATCTAAAATTATTCATCAAACGCAAATTGCAATAGTTAAAGGACTTGAACAAGGTTTTATAAATTTACAAGATAATGTTAGTTTAAAAATTAATACCCCTTATTTTACTAAAGAAGATTTAAATTTTATATTAAATTTATGTTTAAAAGATTTAAATGAATTATTTGAAAATTTTAATAATTTATATGATTTAGGTTTAAAGATGAATTTACAAAATTCCAATATAGACTCCATAGATATTACTTTTGGTAATACTTCAAATAGTAAAAAAGAAATAATAATTAGAGATATAGCTATTAAAGATAACATATTATGCCCTATTGAAAAATTTAATATGCTTGTTCCTAAAAAAAGTAATGAAAAAATTTTGAAATATTTTTTGAATTATATTTATCGATTTGATAATTTTCAAGAAGGACAACTAGAAGCAATTCAAAGATTAATAGCTAAGAATGATTCAATTGTATTATTACCAACAGGAAGCGGAAAATCTTTAATTTTTCAATTAACATCGTTTATTTTACCGAGTATGAATATTGTAATATCGCCAATAATTTCCTTGATGCAAGATCAAATTAGCAATTTATTATATAAAGGAATAGATAACGTTTTAAGTATTTCAACTGATGGAACAAAAAAAGAAAATGAAGAAAATGAAGAATTAATGAAAAAAAATAACTATTCATTGCTATATATAACACCAGAAAGAATGCAAATGGAAGGGTTTAGAGATGACATTAGAGATGTACCTATTTATTGTGTTGCTATAGACGAGGCTCATTGTGTCTCAGAATGGGGACATGACTTTAGACCATCATATTTAAATATTGCTAAAACTTCTCGAACATATTTAAATAATGGAAGAATAAAGCCTACAATTATCGCTTTAACAGGTACAGCATCTGATGCCATTTTAAAAGATATAAAAAGAGAATTAGAAATAAATGATAGTGATGATGCTGAAGCAATTATAACGCCAAAGACATATGATAGGAATGAATTAAATTTTAGGCTATATCAGACAAATCAAACAATATCAAAAAAAGAAATTTTAAAAGATCTTTTAAATGACAAATTACCTAATTATTTTGAAATTGAAAATGATTCATTTAAAGCACTTAATTCTAGTAAAATCTATTCTGGTATTGTTTTTTGCCCATTTGTAGAAAACGAATATGGTGTGGTAAAAGTAAAAGACTATGTTGAAAATAATACACAATTGAAAGTAGATTATTATTGTGGAAGGAAACCTAACGAAATAGAAAGTGCCCAATGGAAAAAGTTAAAAAAAGAAGTTAGTGAGAAATTTAAACATAATCAAATTAACACTTTAGTTGCCACAAAAGCTTATGGTATGGGAATAGATAAACCTAATATTAGATATGTTCTTCATTATGGAATACCTGGTTCAATAGAAGCATATTATCAAGAAGCTGGACGTGCAGGCAGAGATAGGCAAAAGTCAGAATGTATAATTATTTTTACAAAAGATAACGATGGTAAAAACAATAAATTGCTTGATGTAAAAACCTCATTTAAAGAATTGAAAGAGATTTCAAAAGGATATGGCGATGATGATGACATTAGTAGAATGCTATATTTTCATAAAAATAATTTTATAGGTATAGATGATGAAACAAATAAATGTTATGATATATTTAGGGAATTAAAAGACAATAATTATTTTACAAAAAAAATACCAATATATAATAATGAAACAAATAGTGATAAGGCTAATGTAGATCAAATTAAAATAATTAGAGAAAAAGCAGTACAAAGATTACTAATTTTAGGAATAATAGATGATTATTCAAGAGAGAATAACCTATTTGTTATTCAAGGTTTTTCTATTAATAGAGAAAAGATTATTAATAAATATTGTGAATACGTTAAAGGATATAATGAGGCTAGAGAACCTATTGAACGGGAAAAAATTAATGAACATATAAGTTTAAAAGATGATGAATTTGTAAAAAAAGCTATTGAAATGTTAATAAATTTTATATATGATAATATTGAAAAAGGTAGAAGAAGAGCATTAAAAGAAATTTATGAATTAGCAAAAGAAGCAACTAAATATTGTGATGATCCAAAAGAACAAAATAAAATTATTAGAACGCGAATTAGCAAATATTTTGATAGCAACCCATTAATGGATCTAAATAGTATAATACAAGATAAAGAAGTTAATTTAGAAAAAATAGAATCACTTTTTGATGGTGATGTTATTAAAGAAAAAGAAGCCAAAGGTGAATTAAATAATGAAATTGCAAGTCTTCGAGGAAGAGTTAGTAGATATCTAGAATCAACTCCAGATCATCCGTCTTTATTGTTTATTAGATCATTGGTTGAATTATATTTGCCAAACGGAAATGATGAAATAGCAATTAGTGAGTTTCAAAATGCTATAAATTCTGCTAAAGAAAAATATGTTGTAAATAATATTGAAGATTTTATAGTTTATTTCCTAATTAAGGCTTATGAAAAGAAAAATAATTTATATTCAGAATTATTAAAAATTAGTAAAGAAAATTTTGAAAATATATATCTAAAAATCATTAATAGTGATGATGTTCCAAATGAAATGAGATTAAATCCTACTTTAGAATTATGCAATAGCAAAATTAATGAAATTTTAAAAAAATTAAATTAAAAGGGAGAAATTGATTATGGAAAAAGAAAAAGCTATAGAAATACTTAAAAAACTCGATACAAACCTTAAAGAATTAGATAAACAAATAGAAAAAAATAAAGATGCAATATCAAATTTTAATAAAACGTATAAGTTTTTTGACGATTGTCGCCAATCCTTTAAAGATATAAGTAACGCAATAGATAGTTTAAATGAAGAAATATCCAATATTAAATCAAAAGAATTAATAAAGGAAATTAAAAAATTTAAAGAAAAAATGGAGCAATTCAATTTAAACAAAGAAACTATTAATACTGAAATTAAAGATATAAAAGAAGGTTTAGAAAGTAAAGAAGACAAAATTATAGAAAATATCAATAATAAGAAAGAAGAATTAGTAAAACTTTTTAATGAAAATCTACAAGCATTAGAAAAGAAATGTAATGAACTAATAAATAATATCAATGATACCCAAAAAAAATTAATAGAGCTTTCTAGTGAAAACATAAAAATTATAGAAAATAAAGAAAGTAATATTAAAGAGGAAATAAATGATGCTAAAAAAGAACTTTTAAATACGTATAAACAAGATTTAGAAGCAACAAACAACTCAATTAATAGTATTGATCAAAAAATAAATATAACTAATAAAAAAACAAAAAATATTTTAATTACTTATACGATTTTGATGATTGTTATAATATTAGCAGTTATTAGTGGTATTATTGTTTTTCTAACTAGTAAATAATTATTATTAAATTAGTTATTAAAGAAATTATTTATATAAAGCATTAATGTAGCAGAATCAAATATTAGCAAATATTTTGACAGATTTTTGATTTTTTGGTAAAATAAAGTTATAAATAAATTGCAAACTTAAATACATATAAAAATTGAAATGTTTAAGATTAATAAAAATGAAATTTTTTAGATTTCAATTTTTTATGTTATAAAAGATGAAGTCTAATGAAATATCAATAGACTTCTTTTATTTTTATTGGGAGAAAAAAATGAGTTATATATCAAAAATTAAAAATCAATCACCAGAAATATATTCATGCAATACATATTTAGCATATGATGATAAACAAAATAATGTATCTAGTGTATTAAATAAAATAAAAAAAGATTATCAATGTCCAGAATTTTTAGAAGTTTTAACAAATATTAAAAAACTTTATTATAAAGATGTTGTTTTATCAGAACAAGAGAATGTTGAATTTAATTATATTGTTCCAATACCATACAATAATATAGATTTTAAAAATTTAAACATAGAAATAGCTAAAAGATTATCTAAAATTTTAGGTATCAAATATTTAGATAAATTCTTTATTGATTATGATGTTCCTGAAGTTGATATTAGAGATCGTTACATTAATGAAAATAGTGAAATAAAATTTAGTATTAACAAAAAATACATATCAAAAAAGTATAATTATATAAATATTTTATTCGTAGATATGTATTGTTCAAATGGTGAGGTTTTATATAGACTTGCTGAGGAATTAAATTTAAAAGTTGGTGCTACATTTATTGCTTATAATATACGAACGGATAGTCCTAAACTTAAAAAAACTTATATAGAAGATATTAAACTAATAGAAAATGAAATTACTAGTCAAGTAAATGATGGAATTGTTGTTAAAATTAAAGGCTTATTTAACGAAAAAGATGTAACAGTTGATTTAAGAAATAGTATTTCAATAATCATTGGTGAAAACGGGATTGGTAAGTCTACTTCCTATCGTATTGCAAGCTTAGCTACTAATCATACTTATGAAGGATTATTAGGGCTATTATCTTATCCATTTAATGAAATTTTAATTTTCTATTTTGATAAAGCTGGAAATTGTTATAAAAAAGAAAAAATAGTATATTACGACCTATTACCGAAAAAAGATGCATTGCAGAATATATTTAAAAGTTTAAACTCTTTTTATGAATATGATGAAATATTTAAAGATTTGAACCTTGATGAGATATTATTAAATAATATAAATTTGTTTTTAAATAAACTAGATGAAAAAGAATATCATAAAATATATAAAAAAATCTTAACAAAAAACCCTACTTATAAATATGATTTTATTAGAAATACTCAAAATAATAAAATAGATTTAGACTGTGAGGAAATGGCTGTATTATTAAGGACTATATGTGAGAAATTGGTAACTTCTTCATCTAATAAAAAATTTTTATTAACAAAAGATTCACTTTATTTATGTTTAGCTTATTCTAGTAATTTAAAAGAATTTTTGCCAACTATAAGCGCTTATGATCAAACGAACTTTAATTATGATGGTGATGATTATAATGATGATAGTGCTAATGATATAAGTACATTTGATGATTACCAAAATGAAGAAGAAGATATTTTTGATAATATGTATTATCCTGATGATGATTATGAGTATAATGATGAATATGAAGGAATGAGTGACTCATATTATAATAAATATGATAACACAGAAGATGATTACGCACCAAGTCAAGAAAGAAAAGATGACTCATATGATGATATTTATGATGAAGATGATTCATATAAAGATTATTTATATGATAATATTTATGATGAAAATGAATATGGATCAATTTATTTTGATTTTGCTAAAAAAGATCCAAAAGAACAAGAAGCATCTTGGGATAATGATTTTACACAATTACGTCATATTTTATTAAAAACATATATGGCTAAATTTTTTATGGGTTACAATATCAATAAAAGTACTGAAGATATTAATGTGTATAATTTTATTAAAGATAGTAATATTCAACTTTTGAATAATAGTAATGATATTGAGTATTTTCAAATTAATTTTGATGGCAAAAGCCATAACGAATTATTAACAAATTATTATAAACCACGCAGCATTCAAATAGATAAATTAAAAGTTTTATTTAATGAAGAAGATTTTGATCTTAATAAAGTTATAAAAATTTTAAATGAAGAGTATTATAATGAAATGTCCAGCGATTTAGATAATGATTATATGATATTGTTTCAAGAAAATTCATTTGAAGATAATAATAAACAAATTACGCAAGATGATTTTATTAAATATATATACGGGAAAAATTATGCAGATTTTAATTACGCTTTTTTTACCAATTTAAAATCTAATTATCAAAAAGAATTTGAACAAATGATTAATGATAATAAAACAAATTGGTACAAAACGAAAAAAACAATTAAAAGAATTATTAATACATTAAAAATAGATTGCATTAATCCAATTTTAAAAAAAGCTGAAAAATATATTAACAAATATCTTGTTGATAAAAAAATGACAATCTATCCATCTTGTGTAATTTTTTCTAACGATAATGGTAGATTTATACCATGTCATTTTTTATCATCAGGTGAAAAAAACTTAGTATTACTATTTTTATTAGCTTCAATGTTAAGATATTATATAGATTATAAAACTGAAGAAAATTATAATTTAATTCTTGATGAACCTGAGATCTCAATGAATATTGAATGGCAAGAAGATTTAATTGAGGATCTAAAAAATTGTTTAGGTGAAAAAATCAATTTAACCATTTTAACTCAATCACCACAATTACTTCAAAATGAGCGGTTATATGCTTATTTACACGATTTATTAGATAATAAAATAGAACTCGATGAAACATCTTCATTTGAAGAAATTCAAATAACACCATTTAATCAAATAGTAGGTGATAATAATGAAAATTGAAAAAATGATTAACGCCTCTCGAAAGGAAAATAGCAATAATACTCTTTTCAAAGAACAAAAAAAATCATGTAAGATAATTTTTGTGGAAGGGTATGATGATGTTATTTTTTATAAACAATTTTTCCAAAGAATATTTCATGATAAGATGCCTAAAATATCATGTTATGAAGGAAAGAGTAAAGTATTAACTGCTTGTAGAAAAAATAACAATCCTAATTATTTTTATATAGTTGATAATGATTATGAAAATTTAGAAACTATAAAAAAAGAAGCAAAAAATTTATTTGTAACAACAGGATATAGTATGGAGAATTTCTTTTTCTATAGTAATAATGATATAAATTATGATAATATTAAAAATTTCTTTAAATGTTTCTTTGATAAATATTATGATAATATTAATCGAAGTGATTTAGAAATTCAATTAATGAAAAAACAAGACGAATTTAGACAAGAATTAGAAAACTACAAGAATGAAACAATATTATATTATGCATATCATAGAGCTTTTACATATAATGATTTCTCTTTTCCTAAAAAAAGATTTATAGGCAAAAACATAAAAAAAGAAGTTGATGACTTCATTGCTGAAATTAAAACAGAACTTGACAACTATCAACCAATGCAAAAAGATATTATTGAATCTAACATTAATGATAGTTTATCAACAATCAAAGATAATAATTATTTATGGATTAGGGGCCATGATATTTTTGATTTTTTGTTAGATTATTTAAATAATAATTTAGATTTATTTAAAGTAAATGAAATAACTTCTAAAATGGTATTAGAATGTGCATCTGGTTTACAAATTCCTAAAGAATTTAAATCAATTTTAGCTTTTTAAATTTCCCAAATTAACTACCAAATTAACTAAATAAGAAATTTCCCCTTTTCGGCAGTTTTGATTGGCTTTTTTAGTCATTTAATGATATAATACAAATAAATATGGTAATTTTTGGAGGATAATTTTAGATGAGTATTTTATTTTCACCATTAGGCGAATCTGATCCTATCAGAGGAGACTTTGATGGCCCAATGCTACATATTTTAAGAAATTATACAGATATTGATACTTGTTATCTAATAACAACTAAAACCTTAGAAGAAGCAAATAATTATGAAAAATGCACCAAAGCAATTGATAATTTAGCTAAAACGCAAGGAAGAGAAATAACAAGTTATCAAATAAGAACAGGTATTGTGGACGTAAACAATTTTGATCGCTTTTATAAACTCTTTCTAGAAGAAATTAATAAAATTATAGAAAAATTTTCTAATGAAACAATTTATTTAAATTTATCTTCTGGTACACCACAAATGATGACTTCTTTGGCATTAATCTCATGTATGAGTCTAATTGGCAACTTAAAAGCTATTCAAGTTTTCATACCAAACGAAAAAAGTAAGTATGGTAATTTACCTACAACTCATAAAGATTATGATGTTGATATGGCAATTGAAAATAATTTGGATAATCTTGAAAATGCCAGTCGTTGTTTAGAACCAGAATTAATGAGCGTTTATTATAATAATACCAAAGCCCTAGCTAAAGCATTTTTAGAAAAATTTGATTATGAAGCAGCTTATAGTATATATAATAATCCATCATTTTCTAAAAAAGAAATATTGGAATTAATTCAACATTTAAAATATCGCCAACAACTTGATGTTGAAGCAGCTAAGAAAGTAGTTGCAAATAATTCTTATAGTTCCAAACTATTTTTAAAATATTTAAGTACTGATAAAAAAGATGAAAGAAGAAATAAAGTTCTTGAATATTATTTAATACTTAATAATTTACTAAGACTAGATAATAAATCAGGTAGTATTAATGATTTCATTATTAGACTTCCTTCGTATGTTTTAGAAGTTCAAAAAGAATTAATTTTTAAAGTAGCTAATTATAATGTCCTAACTAAATTTTGTGGTAAAATAAAAGACAAATTTTATTTAGATATGAAAAAAATTGAAAAATATTCAAAAGATTTATATAATAATCTTGAAAATAAATTTAATGGATTTAAAGATACTTATATAAACCTTGAATCACTGAACGTTATAATTAATTATGAATTAAATAAAATGAATGTTGAAGACAAAGATTCTATTATTGATGTTTTTAATAAAGTAGAAGAATTAAAAAAATATCGTAACATATCTGCTCATGAATTAAAAATTGTAAAACTTGCCGATTTAAAAAATGACGAAGATGTAAAAATAGATGTAAACAATTTAATGAGCCAACTTCAAAAAATTTTAAAATATATTTATCCAGATGTTAGTGATAATTATTTTAAACTTTATAAAGATTTAAACACTTATATTTTAAAACAATTATAAAATTGATAGCAGTTCATTATCAAGTAAAACAATTATGAACAATTTATTGTAAAAGGAGATGCAGAAAGTGAAAATTACTCTTGCAGCATTGTTGCATGACATTGGGAAATTTTATCAACGGGCAAGTAAACGCTTAGATAAAAAATATTATGAATATGTTAAAAATGATGGTTATTATCATGCATGCTATACAGCTCAGTTTATTGCCGACATTTTGAACATTAAATTTGATTTAGCGTATAATTTGATAAAAGATAGTGCTGGGCACCATCGTGATGTAGAAGGCATCGTTAAAACGGCTGATATTATAGCTTCTGGCCATGATCGCCGCGATGCTAAAAAAGAAAATTTAGAAATGGAAGATACGGAAAAAATAGCTGAACAAAAACTAAAAGATGCATATAAAGCTATTCGCATGAATTCTATTTTTAATGAAGTAAAAACAATTGATGGTCAAAAAAATAAGCCATCATATGTTAAACTTACATCATATGATAATTATGAAATTACAGATAGCAATTATGCTAACGAATTAAAAACTAATACAACTAAAGCAATAAAGGAATATAATGATTTATTCAATGATTTCCTTAGTGATTTAGAGAAAATGAATGAACAAGGATATGATTCATATGAAATGCTTCATCAATTAATCTATCCTATTATCGAAAAATATACTACAACTTTCCCCGCTAATACAATGAGTGATTTTGCAACGGTTAGTTTATTTGAACATTTAAAATTAACCGCTGCGATTGCTTCGTGTTTAGAAAAAGATCAGTTAAAAGAAAAACCATTTGTTTTATTGGATTATGATATTTCTGGTATTCAAGCTTTCATTTATCAAATAACCGAAGGAAATAAAAGTAAGCAATATATTTCTAAATCTTTAAGAACAAGATCATTTTATTTAAACATTTTAGCAGACTTTATAGCTTATTATATTGCTAATGAATTTAAAGTATCTTATGAAAACATTTTATATTCATCAGCTGGTAGAGGTAGAATCTTACTTCCTAATACTGATGATTTTGAAACCAAAATTAAAGATATTTGTAATAAATTAGAAGAAGAAATTTATCAACTACATCATGGTAAGTTAGCAATTATTTTTAGCTATAAAGAAGTTGATGGTGAAGAACTTAAAAATTCAAATTTATCTGACTTTATTGAAGATAAAAAAGAAATTTGTAATAAAAAACAAAAATTTGTTAATATAATATCTAAACCTGACTTTAAATTTATTAAAGAAGCAACCAATAAACTTTGTACAATGTGTAATATTAATGAGTCAACTAGTGATTTATGTGAATTTTGTAATAAGATGATTGAGTTAAATGATGAAGTTATTGCTAAAGAAAATGAATTTGTAGTTGAATTTAATTATCATAGTGACAAAACGATAAATGATTTAAAAAAAGAAACTACAAGTAATTTTATTTTAAAAGTAGGTAATCTAGGTCATATGTTGTTTTACCTTAATCCTATTAATAAAGTAAATGTTGATTCATTTTATTTATCCATAAACAATTATAAAATTGGTGAAGTTAAATATTATGCTAGATCAATAAAATCTAATATTTCATTCCAAGATATTGAAAAAATTAAGAAAAATAATCTTGGTGATAATAAACTTGCAGTTATTAAAATGGACGTAGATAATCTTGGTTATATTTTTCTTAAAGGTTTGAGTGAAAAAGATATAAACAATAAAGACAAACAAACTATTTCTAAAATATTAACTTTATCACGAAATCTTGATAATTTCTTTACCCATAAATTAGTTAACATTTGTGGTGAAAATGTTTATATTAATTATGCTGGTGGTGATGACTTAGTTATTATTGTACCTGGCTGGCAATCACTTGACTTAGTATTAAAAATCAATCAAGAATTTAAAAAATACACTACTGAAAATGCTTCATTCCATATTAGTAGTGGTATTGATTTGTTCGATGCGGTAACTCCAATTAGATATGCAATTGCTAGAGCCGATGAAAACTTAGAAGCTTCGAAAAATTTAGATGGCAAAGATGCTTTTACAGTACTTGATTGTACTATAAAAAATGATGAATTAGAATCAATCATTAATAAGATTAATGAATACGAAAATGCAATCATTGAAGAAAAAATTTCTCGTGGTGGTATTTATGATATATATAGTGCCATCCTCAGTAGTTTAGAAGATAAAGATATTTTAAGAAAATATATGACTTTCATCCCTCATATTGCTTATAGTATTAAAAGAAATATAGCAGATGAAGAATGGGAAGAAAAATTATTGAAAACTTTTGTTTTCGATGAAGTTAAGGAAGAAAATTTAAAAATGTATAAAGTAATATTAAGTTATGCATTAATGGATACAAGGGAGGAAACTAAAAATGAATAATTATAATAATAAATATAATGGACAAACTAGTTATTTAGCTAATAAATCTAAATCAAGAAATGATGATGAAAATAGGTATGCTGATGTTGATGATCTAATCAAAAAAATACAAGATAATAATGATTTGAAATTAGGCTTAGGGAAAATTCTAACAGTTGAAGAAATTAATTTGCCAAATGGTTTTGGATATAAGATTGGTAAATGTTTTAGTAAGAAAAAAAGCGATAAAGATGATGAAAAATATTTAAATACAAATCAATTAAGAAAATATTTTCAACAAATTAGTAGTGTTAAGGATATAGAAGACTATAAAGAACAACTTAAAGAATTATATAAAGTTTTACCAAACATTGCCTATGCCGTGGGACGTAAAGTATGTCCTCGTAAATTTTATGAACTAATGGCAGTCTGCATATCTAATAAGGCTTTACTTAATGAAGATGATATTAGTGCTTTTGTTGATTTTTTAACTGCCGTTGTAGCTTATAGTAAATTAAATAGTAATAATTAGAAGGAGAATTTAAAAATGAATATTAAAAAAAGAGTTTTAGTAAAATATAAATTAACTGTATTGACAGGCTTACATATAGGTGGTAACAAAGAAACTTATGGTATTGGTGGCATTGATTCACCAGTAATCAAAAATCCTTTAACTAATGAACCTATTATTCCAGGTAGTTCTATTAAAGGTAAAATGAGAATGTTAATAACTTATATTACTGATAATGGTGATGATAAAAATTTAACAACTAATAAAGCTTTTGGAGCAATTAATAACAACCTTAGTTCTAAGACCTTAATGACAAGAATTATTTTTAGAGATCTCTTCTTAACAGATGATTCTAAAAAAATATTACAAAATAAATTAGGTAAAGGTTTCTATACTGAAGTTAAAGCTGAAAATAAAATTGATAATATAAAAATTAGTGCTAACCCTCGATTTATTGAACGTGTTCCTGCAGGAGCTGAATTTGAAGGTGAATGTGTTGTTAACATCTTAGAAAATGATACAGAAGATTTTGTAAAAATTCTAGAAGATGGCTTTAAACTATTAGAAAATAATTTCTTAGGCGGTAGTGGTAGCCGTGGTTATGGCAAAGTAGCAATTGAAATTGTTTCAAAGGAGGAGCTTGAGTAATGGCTTTATATAGTTTAAAATTTAAAACTATATCTCCCATCACTGCAATTCCTACAGCTCAAACTATCTTTGGTACTATTTGCCATTATTATGAAAATGAATATGGCACTAAAGAATTAGAAATTTTGTTAGATAAATTTTCAAATGATAATCCTTCATTTATCGTTTCTTCAATGTATCTTAATAATCTTTTACCTATTCCTCAAAATTTTATGCCTCATCTTGAAGGCATTAAAAATCAAGAAGATGCCGCACTATCCAAAAAAGTAAAAAAAGTAAAGTACTTTTCAAAAAAGATTTTTCTTCTTTATCAAGAAGATCAAACTAAATTTCAGAATCAATTTTATAATGGTTTAATAAATGGTAATTATAAAATTAATCAAGATGGCATTGTGATGCTTAAAGATGAAGATTGTGCTAAATCTTTAGTCAAAACGACAAGAACACGAGTTAATATCAATAAAGAACAATTTTATCAAGATGAAGTAATTATGTATGAAACAGGTACGATTTTTGAATTTTATCTTGATTTATTAGATCAAACGCTGTTACCTAAATTAGAAGCATTATTTAAAAAAATGCAATATGTAACATTTGGTGGTCATAAATCAATTGGCTATAATATGTATAATTTTGAAGAAATGATAGAAGCAGAAAACATACGTACTAAAAAAATAGGAATGCTATTATCACAAGCAGTAGGAGATTCATCGATAGATTATCACAATTCTTATTATCAAATTAACGAATTTAATTTGAAATTTAATAACGCTATTGAAAAAGTTAATCGTGCCCAAATTATTGTTTTTATGGAAGGTAGTATTATTAAGACTGATAAACCTTATATAGGTAAAGTAATTAAAGAAACAAATAATGGCAAAACAACATATCAAAATGTTTTGGGCTTATTAATATAGGAGGCTTTTATGGCAAAAATTGAAACAATAACTCCTGTTCATATTGGTGATGGCAATACATTCTTTGCCATTAAACAAAATGGATATATGTATTATTTAGATGAAATTTTTGAAAGATTTCAACCTAATCCTCAATCGCTTGATAAATTAACAAAATTAAATAATCCAAGTAGTGAAGATTTAATTAGAACACTATTAATACCAGCTACTATTTTTGATCCTAAATATGCAATTAGTCAAAATCTTGATTATGGCAAATACGCTAAAGATAGAGGAAATATTAGTTGTTGCCAAAAATCATTAGATAAACCAATAATTCCTGGATCTTCTTTAAAAGGAGCTTTTGTTAATCTTTTTTGGTATTATGTAATTAAAAAAAATTCGAATATAAAAAACTATTTAATTAATAATTATAACATTAAAAAAAGTGTTTCTTCGCTTGAAAATGCTGCTAAAGCATTACGTTCACATTTGATTGTTAGAGATGTAAACTTAGATTGTGAGGCGGTTATTTATGAAGTTAATCGTTATAACAAAAGTGAAGGACTTAGTGGTGGTATAATTCCTTGTGGTAATGTTGAAGCCATTAATTATAATGAGACTTATGAAGGCGAATTATTACTTGATTTTAAACCAGAAGAACAAAAACACTTAAATGATATTAAAGAAAGAATCATAAATAATCAAAACGATCCAATTATTAAAGAATTTATTAATGAACTTTATAATTACATAATTAATATAAAAACTATTTTTCCACAATATAATAAAGAATTTATGAAATCAGTAGTTATTAAGGAATTAAGTTATGTTAATAATATTACTTCAAGTAAAGTTGATGTTAAATATTTAAATGATTTCTATCAAGATATTTTAAGAAGATTAGATAATGGCGAAATCATTATGCAAATAGGTAAATTTACTAATTATATTGATAAAAGTTTTGCCATTGCTTTAGGCCAATATTATGATCAAAATTTTGACAATTTTACTCCTAACAAAAAGAAAAAAGTATCTACAATTGATACAATGAATTTAACTACTATTAACGGAATAGGTAAATATCCGTTTGGTTTCATTAAATTGGAGTTTTAATGGTTTTACAAATAACTTATCAAATAAGATTTCCCGTAGGTGGAAATTTTAATAGTGATCCTAAATATTTGTTTATAAAAGCACTATATCAAAGTATTAAAAAAGTTATTTGTATGAATAAAGAAAATAAATGTATAGATTGCCCTTTCCAATCAAAATGCTTATATTATTTTTTATCAGGTGAGAACTTCACGAACTATCCAGCTATTTTAGTTGATCGAATGTCACTTGAAAAAAAGCAAATTGATAAAAATGAAAGCATTAACTTAACTTTTTATTTAATCGGAGTGGCATCACAATACATAGGCTTTATTCGCGAATATTTTGATATTACAAGTGAATTAGTGGGCGTCTTTTTTCAAAAACATTTAATAAAACAAGAATTTATTGATGATGTTGAAACTTATAATGGTATTATTACATATAATGGATTAATCCCTAATTTGGAAGAAATAACTAAAGCCATTAATTATTATAATGATAAATATAATTGTAATTATCCTTTTCCCAAAATAGAAATGATTTCCCAAGGAGCATATATTCGCGATTTTAATCAATATCAAATTAACTCTCGACATTTTAATCTTAATGGTTATAAAATGGTTGTTAAAGTTGAAAAATATCCTCAAATTTTTATGCAAATTGGTATTGGTAAAAATGCAATTTTAGGTGGAGGTAAAAGCCATGCGAATTAGAATCGTTTTAGATTTAGTTAATAAAACCATACCGATTAATTATCGTAGTATTTTAACAGGAATTATTTACGCAATGCTACCAATTGATGAAAATACTGTTAACCTTCATGATGAAGGTTTAAAATTAGAAAAACGTAAATTTAAACTTTTTACATATTCAGAATTATATGGTGATTCTACCTATAATAAAGATACTAAAACATTAACTTTTCATGATTATGCGTGTTTTGATATTAGTAGTTTTCACGAACAATTTATTTTAGATATTGTAAAATATATAGAAGAAAATGAAAGTATTTTATTTGGTGGCCAAATTATTAAAATATCAAAATATGATATTTTAAATGACTTTTGCAATAATGATGATGTTGTAACATTTTATACGAATTCGCCAATTACGATTTATCAAACAATTGATAAATATGTTAAGTATTTAAATCCTGAAATACCCGCATTTAAAGAGGCTATTATTAATAATATAAGTGAAAAATATTATTTATGTTATCATGAAAATATGCCTAATATTACAATCACTAATATTGATAATATTGTCAAAAAAAGAGTATATTTTAGAAAAACAATCTACGAAGCCTATCATTTAAATATTACTTTTAAAGGCTTAAATTCCAAAATTCAAAAAGTTATAATGACAACTGGACTTGGTCCTAAAAATGCTTTAGGATTTGGAATGGTAGCTAGAAAAATATGAAAAAAAGTATCTATCTTTTTGCAAGTGGAACCTTACAAAGACAAGATAATAGTTTAGTTTATATTACGAAAAATAATAAAAATTATCTTCCGATTTATCAAATAGAAACAATCTATATTTTTGGCTCATGTACTTTAAACAAAACAGTAATCCAAATTTTGAATGAATATAACATTACAATATGCTTTTTTTCGTATTATGGCAATTATATAGGATGTTATCTTCCTCGCCAAAAACAAATAGGTAAAATAACTCTTGCACAAATACTTTTATTTCAAGATGTTAATCAAGTTTTTAATTATCAAAAAGAGATAATTTTAACTTCAATCCATAATATGCTTTCGGTAATAAAATATTATCAAAAAAAGCGTTCTGCTCATTTTAGTCAAATTAAACTATTGGAATCTTTAGCTGAAGAAGTAAAAAATTTAGATTATTCTAATCAAACTAAATTATTAATTTTAGAAGCTAGATCAAAGCAAATTTATTATTCAAGTTTTAATCTCATAATCAATAATCATGATTTTGATTTTGAAAAAAGAACAACTTACCCACCTAAAGATTATATTAATGCCATAATGAGTTATGGTTATGCTATTTTATATGGTGTAGTTGAAACATCATTATATTGTTCTCACTTATTACCTCATTTAGGTTTTATCCATGGTCAAAGTCAAAATGAAAATAGTTTAAAATATGATCTTGCGGATATATTTAAGCCAATTTTAGTAGATCGCCTAATTTTTCGTTTAATTAATAAAAAACAATTAACAAAAGAATATTTTATTAGCAAAAATGACGGAATCTATTTATCTAAAGAAGGATGCATCCTTTTTATTGAAAATTGGAATGAATTACTAAAAGCTACAATAACAATTAATAACAAAAAATTATCTTATCGTAGTATAATTAAAAAAGAAGTTTATAAAATAGAACGTTCTATTATTGGTAAAGAAAAATATAAAGGTTACCGAATGGAGTGGTAAAATGTATTTAATTGTAAACTATGATGTAAAACAAGAGAAATGTCAACCACTTATGAAATTATTAAAACAATATCTCTTTCATATTCAAAATTCGCTATTTGAAGGAGAACTTACCAATCAAACTCAAAAAGAATTAGTTGATAAAATAAATAAACTAATTACCAAAGAAGATGGTGCTGTAATAATATATTTATTACCATCTGTAAAACCTTTAAAAACGATTAATATTGGTAACAATGAAGAACGTTTTAAAATTATTATATAAATAATATCGACCATCTCAATAATTTTGCCAAAAAAAGCTTAGTTTTTCTAATCAAATACATAGATGGTCGATATTATTAACTACTATTATTTAAAAAATTATATAAAATATTGCTAAAAATGATAATTAGCATATATTTTTTCAAATAAAACCTTAATAACAATTGTTCCTTTATAGGAATTAAAACATTTTTTAAAATAATTTTCTAACCTTTTTATATATTATAACAATTGTTCCTTTATAGGAATTAAAACGTAATAAATTTGATATCTTTTTCATTTTGAAACATTATAACAATTGTTCCTTTATAGGAATTAAAACGGTCATTAATGATGTGCAGAATTTTTCTCAAAATATAACAATTGTTCCTTTATAGGAATTAAAACGTATATCTAACAAAACATAAAGGCCCAAAACGCTTAAATAACAATTGTTCCTTTATAGGAATTAAAACAAGAATGACTTTGTGTCTGTTAACTTAAGATAATTAATAACAATTGTTCCTTTATAGGAATTAAAACATTTCGGAAAAAAGCATCAGCACCTTTAGAAGCTTTATAACAATTGTTCCTTTATAGGAATTAAAACGTATTTTTCTCTTAGCATTTTATAAGAGAAATCTTTATAACAATTGTTCCTTTATAGGAATTAAAACTATAACCTAAATAATGCACTTAAATATGGATCTTCATATAACAATTGTTCCTTTATAGGAATTAAAACTAATCACCAGCTTTAGTATTAAAATGCTCTTCAAATAACAATTGTTCCTTTATAGGAATTAAAACTTTTAGATATAAACGTATATTCAATGGGCAATTTTAATAACAATTGTTCCTTTATAGGAATTAAAACATTTAAAGATAAAACATTCATTATCAACATACAAGTATAACAATTGTTCCTTTATAGGAATTAAAACATTTCTACATAGAAGATTCTGTGTAGTTGGTAGTAAATAACAATTGTTCTTTTATAGGAATTAAAACAAACAGTCTCCGACATTTATGGATCTGTACTCATTATAACAATTGTTCCTTTATAGGAATTAAAACTTTTATTAAATTCACTAAACTTTATACGATAATATTTAATAACAATTGTTCCTTTATAGGAATTAAAACAATTTTCTGAAGACGATATCGTACATAATATTGTATAACAATTGTTCCTTTATAGGAATTAAAACTTATAATACCAACCACCATCAAATAAGATATTAAAATAACAATTGTTCCTTTATAGGAATTAAAACTTACCTAGTCGATATTTATTTTCAGTTAGATAAATATAACAATTGTTCCTTTATAGGAATTAAAACATGTAATCATTTATATAAAATGGATCAACATCCAATAACAATTGTTCCTTTATAGGAATTAAAACTTTTCATTGATTTTTATAAAATAACTTACCATTTTTATAACAATTGTTCCTTTATAGGAATTAAAACTTTTTACCTCCTATTCATAATTTGCCATTAAAACATATAACAATTGTTCCTTTATAGGAATTAAAACTTAAAAAAGACCTTAAATCCTCATAATCTTTTTCATAACAATTGTTCCTTTATAGGAATTAAAACAAATTTTATTTATTTCATCTTTAAATCTTTTATAAAAATAACAATTGTTCCTTTATAGGAATTAAAACGCGTAGATTCTAATTATTTTTGACATTTTTTCATTTAATAACAATTGTTCCTTTATAGGAATTAAAACTTTATTAAGCATTGAAAAAGCACGTTCGTACATTGATAACAATTGTTCCTTTATAGGAATTAAAACTAAATCAACCGTTTGCCAATCTTGCGAAAATATTAAATAACAATTGTTCCTTTATAGGAATTAAAACCTATCAAAAAAAGCAAAGTAAAAATCCTGTTTTTTATAACAATTGTTCCTTTATAGGAATTAAAACTATTTTGTTCAGAACCAGTATTACAGATAAAATCTAATAACAATTGTTCCTTTATAGGAATTAAAACATCATAAATAAAGCTATGAATGCAAATGCAGTTGGTATAACAATTGTTCCTTTATAGGAATTAAAACATTATTTTTTCGATTGGTTGCCCATTCTTTTTAGTATAACAATTGTTCCTTTATAGGAATTAAAACCTATATTTTCCAAAAAATCAAAATTTGCTAAATTATAACAATTGTTCCTTTATAGGAATTAAAACTACATTGCACATAAATAATATCTTTTCGTACCTAAAATAACAATTGTTCCTTTATAGGAATTAAAACTTTTCGGAACTTGTTGAACGTATATAATACCGAACATAACAATTGTTCCTTTATAGGAATTAAAACTTTTGGGCATATTGATTTATGATGTCTAGTGGACTTATAACAATTGTTCCTTTATAGGAATTAAAACCATAATTTCATTTATGCCGATGTTTGAGTAGTCTTATAACAATTGTTCCTTTATAGGAATTAAAACATATAAAGAAAAATATTATAAAAATTATAATTATTATAACAATTGTTCCTTTATAGGAATTAAAACAAATTAGGAATTTCTTCCATAAAATCAGAATTAAGATAACAATTGTTCCTTTATAGGAATTAAAACATTTTAATTGGTCCTACTAAACTTCCGAAGAACTGTATAACAATTGTTCCTTTATAGGAATTAAAACATTAATAAATTTTTTATATTATAAATATCATTAACATATAACAATTGTTCCTTTATAGGAATTAAAACTAAGACTACAAAAACTCAAAATACAACAATTTTAAATAACAATTGTTCCTTTATAGGAATTAAAACAGTAGATTTTCAAAACTAGAACCATAATTTATACTTATAACAATTGTTCCTTTATAGGAATTAAAACATCTTAAGAAGTCATCCATTATTTTTAATTGGAAAATAACAATTGTTCCTTTATAGGAATTAAAACGATATAACCTGTAACATAATTTAAGTAGTTATGAGTATAACAATTGTTCCTTTATAGGAATTAAAACCATCGGTAATTAGGTTCTTAACATCCATAATTAATTTATATAACAATTGTTCCTTTATAGGAATTAAAACTTTGCCATAATTAAATACCTCCATGGCTAAATTTTTTATAACAATTGTTCCTTTATAGGAATTAATACATATCCATATCTAATTTTGTTGTAGGCATTTTGTTTAGATAATAATTGTTCATTTTAATGTTAATGTAGCTAATATATTATCAAATTCAAAAGCTAGATTAAATATAATAGACAAAAGATAACTATTATATTTGCAGAAAATGCAAATAAAAATATTTACTTTTGCTATATTTTATAGATTCATAATTTTATTATAAGTAGATTATGACTGCTCTGTGAATTAGTTTAGGGTCAAAAATAGCTCGCTTAATCGGCGAGCTATTTAACACATAAAGTATATAATTTAATCTATTTTTATAGGAAGATCTTTATTTAATGAATAGATAATTCTATTTCTAAATCTATTATAATTTTTATAACTGTTAACACTTTTAAAGATAGTTTTTATTTTAGAATTAGCAGCTTAATAGGTCAGTTAGAAAGTTGTCTTCCATTGTACCTAAGGTCTTATGAATTAGTTTCGGTTTGATTAAATAACCTATGAATTTCTTCGTAGACATTCTGAACATTTTCATATAATCTAGTTTTTATACTATTTAACAATCTGTTTTTTATATTTAAGAAATTACGAAAATATTTTATTTTCGTAAAATGCAAATTATTTTCGTAATTTTTATAAATATTTTCGTAAATTAAAAAATTATTTTCGTAATTGTTGATTTTTTTATTGTTTTTGCGTATAATAATTATAGGAAAGGATTGATTGATATGCAAATAAAGGAGTTAATAGATTTAATTGATAATGTTATTTCTTTAAAAACGGAAACAACTAATATTGAATTAAAAAAAGCAAGTAATGGTGTTCCCGAAAGATTATATGATACCTTTTCAAGCTTTTCTAACACAAGTGGAGGCATTATTATTTTTGGTATTGACGAAAAAAATAATTATGAAGTATGTGGTATAAATAATCCAGACACTTTTCAAAAAAATATAACCGAACAAGCATTATTAATGGAACCACAAATTAGACCTGTTATTACCATTTGTAAATATAAGGGAAAAACAATAGTAGCAGCCGAAATTCCCGAAATTGATGTAATTAATAAACCTTGTTATTATTCTGGAAAAGGTAAAATGAAAGGATCTTATATTAGAGTAGGTGATGCCGATTTACCTATGACAGATTATGAAATTTATAGTTTTGATGCATATAAGTATAAAACTGAAGATGAATTACGTTATAAAGAACGTATTGAAAAAGATATATTTTCTTCATCAATGTTAAACGAATTTATTAATAAATTAATATCATTAAAACCTAATTTATCAAATGTAGATGAACAAACACTTTTAAAGATAAATGGCATTATTACTAAAGATAATTATCCAACTATTTGTGGAATTATGAATTTTGCTAAATACCCACAAATCTTTTCACCAAACCTAGATATAGTAGCTGTTAGATGTTCAACAAATGAATATGGAGTAGAAGATGAAAATGGTATTAGATTCATAGATAATGCTAGAATTGATGGATCAATAAAAGAAATGTTGAAAAATGCTATTTCTTTTGTTTTGAAAAATACTAAAAAAGCTACTAAAGTTAATAATTTTGGCGTGCGAGAAGATGTCTTAGAATATCCTATTAAAGCTATTAGAGAAATTATTTTAAATGCTTTAATACATAGGGATTACAGTATTCATACTGAGAATGATCCAATTAGAATAACCATCTTTAATGATCGTATAGAAGTTACTAATCCTGGAGGTTTATATGGAAGATTAACTATTGATGACTTAGGCAAGGTTCATTCTGATATTAGAAATCCTTTCATTGCTTCAATTTTGGAAGTTTTAGAAATTACTGAAAATAGATATTCAGGTATACCAACTATTTACGCAGAAATGGAAAAAGCCGGTTTAATGGCACCTAAATTTGAAAACGAAAGAGGAACTTTTAAAGTAACGCTTTATAATCGTAGAAAAAGTGAAGTTATTGATGATAAGCTAGTTGATGATATTAAAAAATTTTGTCAAACACCAAGAACGAAAGAATCACTTGCTAAAAACTTTGGTTATGATGAAAAACATCCTGCTTATTTTATGAAATCATATATTATTCCATTAATTACTCAAGGTATTCTTGCTTATACGATTCCTAACAAACCAAGAAGTAAGAATCAAAAAATTTATACAATTCAATAAAGTCATAAAAAAGTTGCTCACTAAAATGTCGAAATATTGCTCACTTAAACATCGAAAAGTTGCTCATTAGTTGGGATGAATCTATGCTATATTTAATTTATCATTACTGAAGAGCATCAACACCATTTTATTTTAATATTTGTTTTTTCATTTTTATTAAATTCTTTTTTTAAAATTTTGATTAATTTAAACCTAAAATTCCTATAGAAATTATACACGTATAAAAGGGACTCTTTAGCGAGTCCCTTTATCTATTATAGGTTCTTTTAAGTTAAATGTTTTAAAGATTTTTCTCTGTGTACTTGAAAT
>CANQDV010000008.1 GCA_947593955.1 uncultured Bacilli bacterium
ACTATATGCCATATGAATACCTTTATCTATAGCAAAGCCAATACTTTGTCCTAAATTATTAAGAGTATTATTTCCTAAAAGACATATTCTGTAAGGGGTAAAAGTTAAATACATCGGATCTTTTTTATATTTATTTTTAAATGTACTTTTAACTCTTTCGTCGCCATTAGCATACGTTACACTATCGTTATTATTTAACTTTTGAATATTTTCAAATTCTTTAGTTCTTTTATCTATTGGCTTTAAAGCGTCACTAGGTATTAACCAATTCTTTCCTATTTTTCTTGCCCCAGCAATACGATTTTCGCGACATAGTGCCGTTACTTTTCTTTCTTTCATTTGCCACTTAACACTTATTTCTTTAATGCTTATATATTCCATAAATCACCACACGGGTTATATTTTATGACATATAAAAAGAAATGTCAAGTTATACTTTGACATATTTTTAAAATTTTTAAGCACTAGAAAACAACCCTCATATCTTTTAAAAATTTACTTATTAAACTTAATGCCTTTAATTTTGGTATCATCAAATCTGATATATTCTTCAATAATTATATTGACTGATTCTAGCAAATGATTTTTGCGTTCTTCCCCTTTTAAATTTAATCCCTTTATTTTAGATTTCATCGCTTTTTTAATTAAATCATCATTATTTAAGTATTCTTTTATTTCTATTTTAAAATCTTCATCTGATTTTATTAATTTTCCTAATTCATTTATATTAAATAAATATACATAATCTTCATTTAGGCCTTCTATTGAATAAATAGGAATTAAATTATTATTATACTTAAAATAATGAGTTGATGGTAAGCCATTATATTTAATATTATTTGGTATTTCACTTATTATATTTGATGATTGTAAAATATTGTATGCAGTCAAGTAATCAGCAAATATAACATATTTATTATAATCGATATTTTTACTATCTAAATATTTCATAAAATCTGTTTTTAATAAATTAGATTTTTCTTCTAATAAAGATGCATATTTTTCTTCTTCAGCATTAATAAAAGCACTAGAAAAACTACTTTCAAAATTATTCCAAATAATATTTTGACCATTAGGCATTTTTTCTAAAAAATATAATTTATCAACAATATTATTTAATCCAAGATAATTTTTCCCATCTAATTTATTTGTTTCTATAATAAAATTATTTGTATATTTAAAGATTTTATCTAGTGTATTATTTTTATAATAATTTTCTTTAAAATTATCTTTAAACATATTTACTTTTTCTAAACTAATTGGTGTACTTCTAATATATTTTTTTTCATCTTCTTTTATTTTATTTTCTAAATCATTAATTGCATCAATTAATTCTTGATCATTTAATTTTTTTAATTCATTTTTTATCGTTTCAGAATAAGTACTTAAAGTATAATTAGATGGTAATTTTTTAATATTATTTTGATGCAATAACACACAATAGAAATGAATTAAATTTGTTATTGTATTAGACCACCCAACATAATCATCATCAAATATATTATCATCAAGCAAATCCCATGAATATGTCCTATCATTATAATCTTTATCAATTGTGTCTAATAAAATATTGGTTAATTCAGTGCCATCATAATCTTCATAATATTGAAGAATATTTGTTATATCTTTATTTTGCTTTTCCCATTCACTTATTACATAAGATAAAATAGCAAACAAATTACATTTATAATTAGATAATATTTCTTCATATATTTTAGTAATTTTAATATTAGCGTCATTTTTACTACGTTTAACTTGTCTTAAATTAGAATCAACTTCATCAATAAACCTCATATCTTTTTTTAAAAATTCAAAAAAGTATTTTTCATTTTTTTCACTTAGTTCATATAATATTTTACCAATAGTTTTATTGCAAACTAATAATACATCTTTATTAAAATTTTTATTTTCTAAATTAATTCCATACTCTACTATATTAATAAATTCAAATAAATTTAATTTTATTTTATAATAAGAAGATTCATTGTTTGTAAGTTTTAATGTTTGTGACATAAGAATTTCATATGTATTATATAAATAGTTAATAGATAATAATTCTTCCATATCATACGAATAAAAAATCATACTATATAAAAAACTAATTAATTCATTCATTAAATAGGAATTATCTTGTTTTAATATAATTTTCGAGTAATCAATAATATCATCTTGTATTAATTCTAGTAATTCGTATATTTTAGGTTGATAAAAAGTATGAGTATCTTCATAAGCAACATTATAAGAATAATCCCCTATTTTTTCTTTAATACCCATAACATAATCTTTATAAATATCTAAATGTTTATTTAAACTTTTTTTAAATAAAATGCAAGATGAACTATTAATTGCTTTAATACACTCATCAGATAAATACTCATAATTACTTTTAATATAAAAGTGATTATTAAGTTCCTTAGTAACATATATTTTATCAGAAAACATATTTTTTATTTCTTCTACTTTGGCTTCATATTCACTTTTATAGTATATAGTTATACAACTTTGATCTTTTTTAAGAGTACTACCAGTATTTAATATATAAATAATTATATTAAATTCAATGCTATGAGTATTATCTAAAGTACTATTTGAAGTTTCTATAGGCATTTCTATACTATCTTTATTATATTTTTTTAATATTTTAATAAGTTTATCAAGTAATTTATAATTGTAATTAGTTATTAAATATAAATGATGGCTTGGTTTAATAGGAATTTTCTTATAACCTTGAGTATATACATAATTAGTACCTACTACAACAATACCATATTTTAAATATTTATCAATGTGACTACTATAGTCTTTTGTTTGATCATCTAAATCATTTTTAACTAATTCATATCTAGTATTTGCAATTTTTTCTTTTTCATACCTTAAATCAGATAATAATTTAAAACCATTAAAATACATATAAATAACTCCAATAATCGATATTAAATTAGTAACCATAAAATAGTATTTTTCTTTATAAAAAGTAAATATAATTAAATTACTACAAAAATATATTATAATTGGAAACATCATAGTATATTTTAAATAAGTTTCACTAGTTATATAATCAGATTCCTTATTTAATTTTTCTATTATCATTATAGCAAGTGGTAAAATTAAACTTATGGTAATAGAATAAATTGTTAAAAAATCTATATGACAATCCAAATTTAAGTGAACATTAATCAAATTTGGAATTATTTCTACCGATTTTTTAAAAAGTGATAAAAATATTACTGTTATACTTATCACAAAAACAATATTTCTAATCTTTATTTTATAAATACTAGCAATAGATTTTTTAAAATTATTAACTTTTTTTCTCAATAGTATCAGCCTTCTTGAGAATTTATTATAACAACAAATACATATATAGTAAAGAAATAAAATAACAGGCAATTAAAATAACCTGTTATTTTAAACAATATCTTCAGATTCTATATAAAATTTTTTAATATTATTTTTTTGATTTTCTTTAGATAGAATGCTTTCTGTAATTTATTTTTTCATTAATCGTACTTCATCTTTAAATAATTCTTCAGCTAATCTTAAATCATCATGATTATCAATTTCAACCCATCTTCCCTTTAAAGGACATGGAACAAAAGCAACTTCATCTAAAATTGCATTCAATGCTACTTCACTCCACATTTTAAGTTCTTGTTTTTCTTCAATATATTCTTTACATTTTTCAAAAAATGCTTGGCCTGCTTCTTTTGAAAATTTATAAACATCAATTGAATTTCCTAGAGCTTCTTCTTTTGTAATTTGCTTAGAAATAGCGGTTATTCTACTGCCATCAAATATTACTTTCATTGATTCATCATTATAACTACCTATATCAGTAACTATAGCATTTTCATATTTTTCATCTAATAATTCACTAATTATTTCTTCATCATAGTAGACATCTGCATTCATCATTAAAAAATCTTCATCTTTTAAAACATTTCTTGCTAGATAAGCAGAATACATATTATTTGTATTTTGATAATCTTCACTTTTAATTATTTTTATCATAGGATAATTATTAGCTACTAAATCCTCAATAACTTCTGATCTATAACCCGTAATAATTGTTATATCAGTAATTCCATTATTTAATAAATTTTCAATTTGTTTAACTAATATAGGTTTTCCATTTACAGGAACCATAGATTTTGGCCTATCATTTGTTATGGGAGCTAATCTTGTTCCCAATCCTGCCGCTAAAATTAATGCTTTCATTATTACCACCATACTTTCTTTTTTGAACTCATTAAATTTCAATTTTAGTATAACATAAAAATACTTATTTTACTTTAAAATTTTTTACAATTATAAAATCAATCCTTTCAAAAATCAAATTTTGTTTCTTTATTTTGGATTATAAACAAGCAATGACTAGATGAATTCTTACCATAAAATTCTTTAAACTCTTATTTATAATAAACTAAAGAATTTTAATAATATCAATATTTTTCTTTTTACTTAGATTTATTTTAATATATATTTTTCATAAAATGTACCTTCAATATTATCTGGTAATTTTTTAGAAAAACTATTACTTAATTTTTGAATCGGACACATTTGAATTAATTCTTTTTCACGTTTTTCAGTGTATTGTGCAAATATTTCTTTTCCTAACATATGGGGTGGAATATTTGATATTTTTGGAACCTTATCCCATTCCTCAGAATAATATTCAGTAGCCATTGTAAATAACATATGAAAATATAAATAATGAATAGGATAATCTTCTTTTTTCCAATATTCTTCAAGTAATATTTTTGTACTTTCCAATAATAAATTATGGCTATATGCACAAATATACCAGCTAGAAATAGCAATTAAAGAATTTCTATTACAATTACTAAATAAAAATAATTTTTCATCAGTTAAATATGATGGTAAATTAGAATCTAAAACTAAAACTGTAGGATCAATCCAAATACCGCCATATTCAGCTATCAACCAAGTTCTGACAATATCCGAAAAATGAGTGTAATCAATAAAGCCCTTTTGATATTTTTCTAATATACAATTTGGAAGTTTAATATACTGATTCAAATTTTCATTTGTAATAACAACAATTTGATACCCCTTAAAATTTTTCTTTAAATTTTCTATACACTTTTTAGGTAATATCGGAACATTTTCTAAACCTTGAAACCAACAAGTCCAAACTATATTTCCTTTTTTACTTTCTTTTTTAGGTGGTTCATTTTTTAATACTTTAAAATATTTTTTTTTAATTTTTTTAAATGCTTTTTGTTCAATTATCAAATCTATTATATTTGCAGATTTTACAAAATAAATTCCTTTTTTATAATTTATACTATTTATAATAGTATGAAAAACAGATTTAACTGATTTCATTGATTTTAATTTTTTATAATAATTTTTAATTTTCGACATTTTTAATTTCACCAAACCATATTTATACAAATTTATTTAAAAATTTGAATTTTTTAGATAAAGATAATTTAATTTTCATTTCAATTTCGCTTTTTGAAAGTAAAATTATTATAACAAATAAAGTTATATAAATCAATGCTCCTAAAAAGATTAAAAATAATAAATTAAGTACCGTTAAATCTAACCTTTGACTGATATAAAAATTTATTGTAAACATAATAATACCAATTAAAAAGTACTTATATCCATCTTTTAAATATTGTTTAAAAGCTAATTCTTTTCTTGAAACATAAATTTCTACTGAAGTAATTACAAACTCTGCTATAACTGTACTAATTGATGCTCCTAATGCTCCCAATTTAGGAATCATTATTATATTTCCTACTAAATTAAATAATGCTCCTAAAATTAATGATATTATATATTCTTTATCTTTAGTTTTTGGAATAAGATACTGAGTTCTTACAACATTTCCAATAACACTTAATGTTATACTTGGACACAAAGCAATTATTAAATATCCACTTCTAATATACTCTTTTCCCCAATATACTGGAGCAAAAACATTTGCTACCGACATTAATCCAAATACTAAAGCAGAAGAAATAACTGAAACATAAAACATAGTATTTCTAATATATTGATTTGATTCTTTTTCCTTGCCATTAGCTATTAAATTAGTCATTCTTGGCAACATTGCTGTTCCTAAAGCCGCAATTACTGTTTTTGGTATAGATATTATCTTTTCAGCATACTCATAATATCCTACATCAGTCATTTCAGAAATTGCTCCCAACATTATTTTATCCATTATTGTGAATATACTCATAGCAATTGAAGGGATAAATAAAATTAAATTAGGTTTTAAATGTGACATTATTTCTGAAAACGTTGGCCTTTTAAATGTTACTCTATTACGTAAATATGGCCACATAGATATTTGACCTAAAAGTGTGCCTCCTCCCATAATAAGAGTATAAACCCATAAATCAAATTTATCTTTTACAAAGCAAAAAATTAAAACTAGTGTAATTATTTTTATTACAAAATTACGCGTTATTGTAATTTTAAATTCTTCCATTCCATTAAAAAACCACGTTATATCTAACATATTAGCAAATATTGCAGTTAGCTGTAATAAATATATTAATTTATTATCGCTAGCAATAGCGTATGTAAAAATTATATAAAATATTATAACTATAAAAGAAAAAAACAATTGAAAGAAAATTAAGCTCCAAAAAACATTGCTTAATTTTTCCTTATTATCTCTTACTTGTGCTATACATCTACTACCATAGGTAAATATGCCTAATCTTCCAAACATCATAAAATATGACGCTATTGAATATGTATATGCATATATACCTGTCATTTCTGTACCTAAGACTCTTGATATATATGGTGATGTAATAAGAGGAATTATAACAATAAGAAGTTGATATAAAATATTGTAAAATATATTAAATTTTAAACTATTTGTTTTCATTTACTTCCATCCTTATTGAATTTCATAATTTATTATTTTTTAAATTGAATATAAAATATATGCAACGTAAAAAGTATATAATATAAATAAAATTAAGTCAAGATAGGCTTTTTTGACTTAATTTTTCAAAATATTTTTACTTTATTAACCAATTTTTTGTCTTAATTATACTTTCTTTAAAATCAGAAGTACATTCAAAACCAGTATCATTATATAACGCATCTAAATCTACTTTAGAATAATTATATCCAAGAGTTTCAACAAAAACACCAAAATTTAATTTTGATTGAGAATTTAATACTTGTTTTAAATCTTTTATATAATCACCAAAACATTTAATTACTCGATGTCCAATATAATAGGTCTTTAGATTCTTGCCCTTTTCCCCACAAGCAATTAAACCATTAACTGTGTCATCTATATAAACCCAATCCGCTAAATCATTAGCATTTATTAATTGCAAATCATCATTATTAACCATCTTTTTTATAAATTGACTAACCGCTTTATTATTATAATCATTTGGGCCATAAGTATTAGCCAGTAAGGCATGAATATATTCCCCCCCCGAATCTATAATTAATTTCTGACATATGTTACTAGCGGTTTCTTTGCCAATACCATATATGCGTCCTTTAACATTTGTTAAATTTCTATTTTCATCAAAATAATACATCTCTTCAGAAATTGAACCTGCAAAAACAAATCTTTTTATTTTAGTTTCGACTGCAAGTTGAGCTATTTCACATGACATTTTTATATTATTAAGCTCAGTTGTACAAGCTAAAATATTATCTTTTGTATTATATTCACCCATATTCCAGGCTAAATGATAAAAAATATCCGCATTTTTTAATAATTCTAAATTTATTTGATCTATTTTTAAAAATGTATAGTTAGAACTAGCTATTATATTATTATGTTTGGCTTCACTTCTTCCAATGCCAATTACTTCGTAACCCATTTCTAAGAATTTATTACATAGTGAAGAACCAATAAATCCATTTACACCACTTATAACAACTTTTTTCATTTTTATCCTTCTTTTACTTTTTGAACTATTTTCGCTTGTTCAATAATTTCCTTATATTTTTTTTCTTTACTTTCTTGATTATTTATACATTCCCAGAAATCATCAATTGATTTTAAAAATGTATCGTCTTCGGATAGTTTTATCTCTTCTGTTTCATTATCTATTGTAATTTCTACTATCGGAACATATCCAGCAGGAGCTGTTAAAATTCGATTAGTTTTAAGTACTCCTTTACTTCCCCATACTTCTAATTCACATTTATAACTATTATCCATTCCAAAAGATACTTGGGCAGTAACTCCTGCATCATTTATTAAAGTAGCACTACCAAATAAATCCACATCATAGTCTTTAGTATAATTTAGATTCGAAGTGGCAATTTTAGCCGTTGATCCTAATAACATAGAAGCAAGTTTTAAAGGATAACCACCACAGTCAAGTAAAGATCCCCCACCTAATTCTTTGACATAGCGAAAATCACCTTCAGCTCGTTTAGGAAAGCCAAAAGCAATACGATATAATCTAACATCACCAATTTTACCATCTTCAATTATTTTAGCAATTTCCGATAATTGTTTATGATAGACAAACATATAGTTTTCATGAACTGCTAAGTTTTTACTTTTCGCAAGTTCAATTAATTTTTCTGTATCTTTTAATTCAGTTGTAAAAGGCTTTTCTAACATTAAATGCTTTCCAACTTCTAATACTTTTTTACCCCATTCATAATGCAATGCGGGCGGAAGCGGAACATATACGGCCTCAATTGATTTATCATTTATAAGTTCATCATAACCATTATAAATTTTTCCTCCAAAAGTTTCTTGAAATTTTTGAGCTTTTACACTTGTTCTTGTTGCAACACCGACATAAGTAAAATTTTTATCTTTTTCTAAAGCTGGTAAAAATCTCCGAAAAGCAATTTCTGATGTACCAAGTATTCCTATTTTCAAACTATCTTACCTCCAATAAAGACAATAAATTTCGAAGTTGAATATTTAAAGTATTATTTATTTGTACTAATTCATTAAGAGTTTTAAAATCTACTAAAAAATAATTATCAGGTATCTTTTTTAAATCATTTTTGGAAACCTTTAATAATATATTTCGATTTTGTTCATGATAAAATCTGCCACCCTCTTCAGATAGTAAATGATCAAATAAAACATTATCTTTTTCTTTTAATTTTTCAAAAAATAATTTAGTTATTTCATCAGTATTATTTTCTATTTCTACGGCTTCTTTTTGAATAGTTGGTCCTAATTCTAAAATATCAAAAGAGCCAATTTCTTTTTTAGCCTTTACTAAAAATTTTAACATTCCTTCGTCTTCACAACAAATTAACCCAAATGTAGCAATTCCGTTGGCTTCAAATAAAGGTTGAGACCAATGTTTAACTTCTCTTCCTTCAATAGTAATATCACAAAAAACAACTTTATAAGGATAAGCTTTTTCATAGACATATTCATTATTTTGCATATGCCAACTTTTTAAATCATTTAAGGAAAATAATTTAGTTTCCTCTTCATTAAACATTTTTTGATTATTTAAATATTGATAAATAGTAGGTAATTCATTTTTATCACTACCAATAAATATTGAATTAAATAATTCTTTATCTTTAAATTCTTTATTTAATTCTTCTAATTCTATAGCACTTAATTTTAATTTAGAAAATGGTATGCAAGATAAAACTGTTCTTGTATCCATATTTACTAAATTATCTTCTTTCATTAATTCTTTAATTTGGCCTAATGTCATCCATTTAAAATTAGGAAGAATTTCTATATCTTCTTCAACTCTAATTATAATATTTCGATTTCTTTTTTTATAAAATCTTGATGCTTGTTCTGATTGAATTTGATCTACTACAATTTCATAATTAGAAGCATTTAAAAAGTAATCTAAATATGCTGGTTTATTACCCCCATGCTTTTGAGTAAAATTACTTTTGGTTGCTTGAATAGTTGGCGATATTTGAACACAATTTATATTTCCTGGTTCAATTTTCGCTTGCATTAAAAAATGCATAACTCCATTTATTTCCTTACAAATTATTCCTAAATAACCAATTTCATTTTGTAAAATTATAGGTTGCTCAATAGTATTATTTTTACACCCTACAATTGAAAAGAAACTATTATTTTGATTGTGAATACTTCCCTTTTCGGTATCATAATACCAGGGGGTACAATCATCTAAACTAATTTTATTAATCTCAACATGAGTATTTTTATTTCTATCTAATATCCAGGCTAAAATATCTGAAGTTTTAGATACTTCACTATCTTTTTTTAACCAGCTGTATACTATTGAAAGAAGTGTATTTGTCATAATTATTCCTTTCGTTTAGCCTTTATATGCTTCTTTATATTTTTCAGATTTTATATCATCAATCCATTCTTTGTTATTAACATACCATTCAACAGTTTCTTTAATACCTTCTTCAAAAGTATAAGTTCTATCCCATCCTAATTCTCTTTCAGCTTTAGTAGAATCAATGGCATATCTTAAATCATGTCCAGGTCTATCAGTTACAAAAGTAATTAATGATTCTGGTTTATTTAAACATTTTAAAATAGTTTTAACAACCTCTAAATTTGTTCTTTCAGAGTGTCCTCCTAAATTATATATTTCTCCTACTTTACCATTTCTAACAATCATATCAACCCCCACATTATGATCATAAACATGAATCCAATCCCGAACATTTTCACCATTGCCATAAACCGGAATTGGTTCATCATTTAAGGCTTTAGAAATAACAACCGGAATTAATTTTTCTGGAAATTGATATGGTCCATAATTATTTGAACATCTTGAAATAGTTACTGGAATTTTAAATGTTCTAGCATAAGCTAAGACTTGTAAATCAGCGCCGGCTTTTGATGCTGAATATGGACTAGAAGTATGAATTGGTGTTTCTTCAGTAAATTTTAAATCAGGTCTATCAAGTGGTAAATCGCCATATACTTCATCAGTTGATATTTGATGATATCTTTTAACATTATATTTTTTAGATGCATTAAGTAAAGTCATTGTTCCTAAAATATTAGTATCAGCAAAAAGATTAGGATTTTTAATAGAATTATCCACATGACTTTCAGCTGCAAAATTTATGACAATATCAAATTTCTCATCTGCAAATAATTTATCAACAAATTCATTATCGCGAATATCTCCTTTAACAAATTTATAATTTTCTTTTTCTTCTAAATTTTTAATATTATTATAATTGCCTGCATAAGTTAAAGCATCTAAACAAACAAAATAATCTTCTGGATATTTATTTACCATATAATGTAAAAAATTTGATCCAATAAAACCTGCTCCACCAGTAACTAGAAACTTCATAATTAATCCTCCTCTAATAATGATAAAATATATTTACCATAATCTGTTTGTTTTAACTCTTCTCCTATTTTTCTTAATTGTTCATCATTAATAAATCCCTTACGCCAAGCAATTTCTTCTAAACAAGCAACATATATGCCTTGCCGAGATTGTAATGTTTCCACAAAACTTCCGGCTTTTAACATATTGTAAGGAGTTCCAGTATCTAACCAAGCAACACCTCTACTAAATACTTCAACTTTTAACTCTTTGCGTTTTAAATATTCGTTATTAACTGCTGTTATTTCTAACTCTCCTCTTGGAGATGGTTTAACATTTTTAGCAATTTCTATAACACTATTATCATAAAAATATAATCCTGGTACAGCATATTTAGATTTTGGTTCTTTAGGTTTTTCTTCTAAAGATAAAACATTGCCTTTATCATCAAATTCTACTACCCCAAAATCTTTAGGATTAGCAACGGGATAAGCAAAAATTGTAGCTTTATTTTTACTTTTTATTACTTTTTGTAATAATTCTGGTAAAAGAGCACCATAAAAAACATTATCTCCTAATACTAAACAAACATCATCATCACCAATAAATTCTTCACCTAATATAAAGGCTTCTGCTAAACCATGTGGCTCTTCTTGAATTTTATAGTAAAAATTAATGCCTAATTTTTTTCCATCACCTAATAAATCAGAATATTGTTTAATATCATCTGGTGTTGAAATAATTAAAATATCTTTTATACCAGCAAATAAAAGAATGGATAATGGGTAATATATCAAAGGTTTATCATAGATAGGTAAAAGTTGCTTTGATACTACCTTAGTTGTGGGATATAATCTGGTCCCTCGACCACCCGCTAAAATTATTCCTTTCATAATTAGTACGTTCCTTTCATAGTAAGTTTAACATAGTATAATATTTAATTCAATAATTGTACTTTGAAACTTTAATGTTATTATTATATTTAATAACTGCTTTCGTCATTAATAAATTCCATAATTTTTTTACAAATTATTTTAGTTGATTTTCCAGTTTCATTTGTTTGATAATAATTATTAACACTTATGCAAGCTTTTTTATAGTCACTTAATTTTTTTGTTTTAATTATATCTATTAATTCTTCTTGATTATTTGCATAAATAAATCCTACCTCTTTAGGGTCAGCACAAAAATCTCTACAATTGTTTTTATATTCATCATAATCATATATATATAATATTATTGGTTTCTTTGTTAAAGCAAAATCTGTTGCAGATGACGAATAATCTGAAATCAAAAAATCTGAAATCTTTAAAATATCTGCCATATCTGGATAATCATTCACATCAATTAATTTGTTTTTATCAACTTTTATAGTAATTGCTTTTGAAGCGGGGTGTTTTCTTAATAACAATTTCCATGAACTACCATCTTTTGATAATTCTTTCAAAATTTTGTCAAAGTCTATTTCAACACTTTGCATGTCAATATTAGTATCTCTAAAAGTAGGTGCAAACAATAATAATTTTTCATTTTTAATACCCAACTTTTCTTTTATTTTTTTTGCATTAAAATCACCATTAACTAACGCATCATTTCTTGGCATTCCTTCACATATAATTTTTCCATTATATCTAAATGCCTTTCTATATCTTTCAACTCCAAAACTTGATGCTGCAATACAATAGTCTACTACTTTATCATCATATACTGGTATTGGTATTTTTCCGTTTTTACTTGCCTCATATAGTATTTTTTTAAAAGACCTATCTCCATGCCATGTATCAATAAACATTTGATTTTTACTTTTATATATCAACTTAAAATGTTCATTTGACACAAATACTTTAGCAGTAGAAATTTCTTTTATAAAATTGTGCCTACAAAACTTTTTTTTAATAACATATTCAGGAATGATGTTATATTTATCTTTTATTGAATTTTCATCTAACAACCACACAATTTTTAAATTTTTATTCATATGATGTATTTCTTCACTAATAACTCGCCCACTATCTGAATATTGTTTTCCACTAAAACTTGAAAAAACTATTTTTTCATTGTCTATTCCTAGTATTTTTTGATAGCAATACATAACTATAGTTCTTATTAAAAGTTTAAATTTTATAAACAATATCTCAAAATTTTTTTTCATTTATTACATCTTCTTTCTTTTTAAAATTTTTCAATAACTTATAACTAACGTTAAATAAGATAGAGAAATATTTGTTATAGATATATCATTTTTATTAATTTTATATTTCAGTAACATATATGTTAAGTATTATTGACTAATTGTAAAAAATATTGAATCAATTAATGTAGTTATTTGAAAAGAAATCATTAAAAATTACAATAGTTAAATAATATTAAAAAATTAAATAAGTAATTTCAAAATAATACTCTGCAATCGTACCAATTTCACTTATTATTGTATGCAATAGGGAAAAAAGTAAATTCCCTAAAATATATTTTATCATTTATGTTATAAAAATCAACTCTTAAAATTTTGAATTTTACTATCAACTCTTAAAATTTTGAATTTTACAATTAAAAATTTAATTGCTTTTCATAGACTTTAATTTCTATATTTTAACAACTCTTTATCATTCGACAATCATATTTTTTCCATTTTTACTTTATTTTTATAACTTTGTTATACTTATTTATACAAAAAAGATGAAAAAGTTTTTCACGTTTTCACCTTTTTTTTACTATCAAAAAGCATTTTGACTTAAATTCAAATTATACTGACATTTTTTTATTTAGAAACAAAGCATTTTAAACCCCGATAATCTAAAATATCTTCACTCAATAAGTTAAATGAATCAATCTCATGATACAATTTATATTTATCATTAATAGTTCTTGATGTTAATACTATGGCAATATTCATATTATCATATTCACTTTTATACTTTTGTATTAATTCATTTACTTCACTTAATGAATAATTATTTATATTAATAAATTGCTTCTTAGGATTATTGAAATCTTCACTTTTAACAAATTGTTTTCCATAATATTCTAAAACTTCACTCGTGCCTTGAGCCATAACAATATAATTATTTTCATTTAAATCATTAACAACAGTTTTATAATCTTCATTACCATAATAATAATTAAAACGGAAATTCATTGAAGAAATAGTAAAAAGAAGAACTAGTGCTAATGATAAATAACGCATGTTATATATAGAAATTAATTCTATTATTAAAACTATAAATATTGCCGAAAGTGAAATAATATGTCTTTCCCAAAAACTGTATTTAAAAACAATTGCTAATAAACTAAAGCAAACAATTAAAATTAATGCTGAGCCAAATAACCAAAAAGTTCTTTTATTTAATGAATTTTTAGTAATATTCTTAATTAATTTAATTACAAATAATATAAGAATTAGAGATAATGCAAATATTAAAATTGCCATAATTGGAGTTATATTACTTAAGCTAAAACTTCTTAAATCATTTCTTGATAAACCAAGACCACCATAGCCAAAAATATAATATATGCTTACTACTAAACTGGAAATAACCGATCCAGAAGCATTTCCAATACTTAAAGATGATGAGTAATAAAATGTAAAAGCCATATAACCAAGTATTAAAATATATAATGGTAAAAATAATAATCCTTTCAAATGATTTTTAAATATAAGATTATTATTTTTATAATGATATAAAATACCACAAGCATAAATGCACGCAGAAAAAACAAATAGTAAATGAAAAGATATACCTAGTAAAATACATAAATGAATAATAACTATATTCTTTTTACTATTAAAATCTTTTTCATAAAAGGAATGATATATTAAAACTAAAGCAAATGCTAAAAGAGCAATATATGGTCTTGCTTCATTTAGATAAGCAATAAACATTGGATTAATTAAGAAAAATAATGTACCTAACCAAACTTGTTTTTTCTTACATACCATACTAGCAATTTTATAACCATAAATAGCATATAGAAATGCCGGCAATACATTAACAGAACGCATTGCTATTTCTGAAAAGCCAAATATTCGTGACCATAACCAAGAAAAGACAAGAAATAATGGCATTTGTTTTTCTGATCCTGATGCAATTAAAGCATTTTTTAATACATCTATTACGTTAGAGGATTTTATTAAATTAAATATTAACCCTTCATCTATCCATATACTTTTATTATTTATTCCTATTAGCAAAAATATTGATGTTGTGATAATTACTAAACTTATTGTTAATATTTTTTCTTTGTTTTTTATAAATTGCTTCATACTTACATCCTTTCAAATATTATTTAATTTTTTCTATTGATTCTACTAAAAAATCTGTCTTTTTAAATACTAAATTAAGAATAATAGATAAGTATTTTATTATAATTGTAAATATTAAAAATATTCCAAAAAATCCTAAAGTTAAAAATAACATAGTCGTTGTCCAACCTTTTATTGCTACACCACTTAAAAACATAAAAACTGTATAACATCCGGTAAAAATTATTAATGCCACCATAATTAAAGATAATGTTAAAGTTATTTTATAACTGACATCTGTGAATAATATTAATGAATTTACAGCAGTTTTTCTTCTTTCTTTTTGTAAGGCTTTATCTATTTTATAATTAATATTTGTCGTTATCTTATATTCAAAATTAGCCATTTTTAAGCCACTTCCAGCCTCAATTGCTTTTCTATATGGCACGGTTTTGTTTATAGTATAAATTCTATTAATTGCTCTTCTAGACATAATTTGAAAAGTTTCCGTATCTATCTTATATGAAAGATTAGCATGATTATTAAATATTTTATAAAATAATTTAGAAGTTGTTTTTCTTTTTTTGTTTGGTACAGCATTGACTATATCAAACCCCTCTAATGATTTTTTATAAATATCAAAAATAATTTTTGGATCATAGTCAATTAATACTGTATCAAATTGATAAACAAAATCACCAATAGATAAATCAACACCGGCATTCATTGCTATTTCTTTTCCTTGATAAAAACTCATATTTATTATACTAACACTAGCTGTATCTAAATTTTTTGTTGCATCTTTTATCACATCTACACTCTTATCAGTAGAACAATCATTAACAAATATAATCTCATACTTTAAAAAATTATTTTTTAATACTTTATTTAATTCTTCTATAAATTTATCTATTTCCTTTTCATTATTACGAACATATACGACTGCTGAAACAAAATTCTTTTCTTTATTCATTTTAGAACCTCCTCTAAATCATAAACGGTATTTATTTTACCTGACAAAACACTTATAAATGTCGGATTTGTTGAAAATGTTTTAATTACTGTTGGTCTTGAATCATCTATTTCTGATGCCATTAATATAGGTTTCATAGAAAATAATGAACCAACATATTCAAAACCAAATTCTTCTTTTAAATACTTCTTTGCTAAATTTGACATATATGGCCATGCACTTTCTGGTTTAGCAGGGCAATCATTACAATTTCCAAGTTTACATGGACTACAATAACCTGGTTTTAGTTTTTCTACCTTTTTTTGACATGGAAATGTTGGTAAACTATCATAAGATGTAATATGTGGTGTAAAAGTTACTGATGTTAAAGAATGGTATCCTGTTTTACCAAAAGGCATAATGGAGAAAAATGGACCATCCATGACAGTTATTCCCACATTTTTAAATTTTTCAGAAACTGTACACAAAATTATTTCACATAATTCATATTTAATTTTAAAGGGTTCATAATCTTTACCAAGTAACTTTAAAATTTGATTTACACTAGCATAGGTTGAATTTAAAACAAATCCACTAGAATATTTTTTGCCTTTAGCTGTTGTTATTTCATATAATTTATCATTTTGTTCAATTTTATCAATATCAACATTATATTCTATAGTTACATTTTTATATTTAGCAATTTCTTTTAAAAAGTAATCTTTTAATATTTGGGCATCATAAGTATATTCTTTTGTTAAGAAGCAACCATCACACATACCATCTTTAAAATATTTTGTAGGTGGTACTTCTTCACACATAATATTAGCATTCTCACAAAATTTTTTAAATTGACTAGCATTAGTCCAAGAAAATTTTGAACTCGTAGCATATATTTGGTCGAAATCTCTTAAAATTGAAAAGCCATAATCTTTATTAAATCTTTCAAAATAGTTAGCAGACTTAATAGCGGTCGAATAACTTCTAGGATAATGATAACCCATATGGACTCTAGCTTGATTTATATATGTGGCTCTTTTAAAGGCCGCGTCATCTTTTTCTAAGACTATTACTTTTTCACCTTTTTTACCGCAATATAATGCTGAATATAAACCATAAAGTCCTGCTCCAATAATTATTTTATCGTATTTCATTAACTCACCTTACTTCTTTAACATCATAACTATGAAATAAATTCTTAAATAATATTTTAAATAAATTAAAATTGCCTTTGAAAAAACTAATTTTTGTTGGAGTTTTTTCATTTTTAGGATATTCTCTTCGAACGGGTATTTCACAAGTTTTTAATTTTAATTGATCGGCTTTAACCGATAAATAAGCCAAAAGTTCATAAGTATTAAATATATCTCTAAAGGGTTTTACTTTTTGGTGTTCTAAATATTTTTTAGAATAAGCTCGATAAGCATTAGTTGTATCGGTATACCATTTATGAGCGGTTAAAGATATTATGGGAGCATGAATCAAACGCACTGATAAATATCTTATTAACGGAGTATTTATGGCTTTACCACCTTTTATAAATCTTGAACCTTGAACAAAATCATATCCTTCTTCTAATTTTTCAATAAATTTGGGAACATCTTCAATACTATCTTTATTATTACCATCAATTGTAATTATTCCTGCATATCCTCTTTGTAGTGCAAAATAAAATCCCATTCGTAACTGTGCCCCTTGTTTACCAGTATCTTTTTTAATTAGTAAAGTATTAACCCCTAATTTTTTTAAAGCTTTTTCTTCTGTACAACCATCAGTTGAATCTGCATCACATATAATTATATCTACTAATTTATCAATTTTATTTTTTTGAGCAATTTCTAACTCTTTATGAATTCTTGTTCCTTCATTAATAATCGGAATACATAAACAATATTTATTTCTTTTTTTAGCATATTCATTGCATACAAAATTAGGAACACCTGATATATTCTTATATTCCATATTTATCACCTAAATTTTTGACATATAAAAGTGTTTCTTTCACATCATCAAAGTTTTGCTCTTGCATTTCAATAGATATCCCTTTATCATATTTTAATTCTTTTAAAGTTTTAAATAATTCAATATGTAAGTCTCTTTCTTCTATTTTTTTAAGATAAGGCTCACTTATATGTATATTATTTATATAAATAATATAGTCTTTTAATGTATTAAAAGACTCAGCGTTACTGATAACTGTTCCCAAATCATAATTAACTTTAACATTATCCATACCTACTTTTTTAACAAATTCGATAGCCTCCATTGTGTTATTTAAAAAGTTAGTATTATAAATAGTGGGATTAGGTTCTATTGCAATAACAACATCTTTAGACTTAGCATAAGCTCCTAATTCTTTAAAAAATTCAATAGCTTCTAGATAATTTTTCTCATAATCAGGCATATTACGACTTTTAGGATTGCCAAAAACAATATTATGACAATTAATGCTTTGGGCAAAATCAATTGCCTTTTTAGTATAATTTAAAAGTTCATTTAATTCTTCCTCACTATTAAACATTAATTCTTTTTTACCAAACCAAATAGATTGCATAGAAATTATTTCTAAATCATATTTTTCTTTTAAATTTTTAGCATACTCTTCTGCTTTTTCTAAATTATCATAAGGATTTTTTTTAATTATTTTAGTTGGAGCTATTTCAATATATTTATAACCTAGTTTTTTTAATAAAGAATATACTTTAGTTGTATTATCTTCACTCCAAGCTAAATTAGATATACTTAACTTCATATTACTTCCTTCCTAATTATTATTATCTAAATATTCTTTTATATCTTTTAAAACAAACTCTTTATCAAATATATAACCATTCTTACCATTAAAAATGGCATCATATTTAGTTTTGAAATTATAATAAGGAATTTTATTAGCAATAATATTTTCAAAATCTTCTTTGTATAAATAATTATATAATTCATTAATTGTTATCGGTTCCGTTGCAATATTTAAAATTTTAATATTATTATTAAGGGCAATTTTGATATGATGCCATAAATTACTTAAATTATAAAATTGATAAGTCCCCCTGCTATCAGTAAAATTTAAGGCCGAAAAATTAAGTTCTTTAAAGATTTCTTTTAATTTATCTTTTTCTTCTTTACTTAATTCTATACATTTATAAAAGCCATTATTTTCATTGTGATAATATTTTTTCAAATCAGAATTTTTTAAAACTAATTCGTTAAACTTTTCTTCTTTTAACATACTAGGAATAAAATTAATTAAATCATAAATAAAATTTTTCTTAAGATTTTTACCATATAAACCAGGTAGTCTTATAATTAAATAATCTTCATAATTATTTATAACCCATTCTTCTAAATATCTCCTATTTTTACCATAAGCTTCATTTGCTACTGCAAAATCAGTATCTTCCACTTGACCATTAGGATTTTCATAAACATCAATTGTCGAAATTAATATTAATTTATGAGGATTGATCTTTTTAATATTTTCAATAGCGTTTTGAATTATTTCAAAATCTTTTGAAGGATTATTATTTGCTATAAATTTTTGCGCCGGAACTCCAGCATAAACCAAAACATCCGGATTTTTTTGAAAAGCATCAGCAATATTTTTAGAATTAAATAATCCATCAAATTTATATTGTTCACATAAATTTGAACCAACAAAACCTGTATAACCTACTAAAAGTGTTTTCATTAATTAAACCACCTCAAAAAAATTAATATTTCATTGTTATTGTACTAAATTTCTAACAAAAAGTCTATTAATAATTATAGTATCAAAAATATTGATTTCTATTTTTCTTTTCTCATTTCAAAGTTGACATTTTTCTTTCCCATAATAAATGGAAAATAATTATTTATTATAAGAGTTGGAATTATTAATAAAATTGATAATAATATTGCAAAACATATTGAAAAAACAGTTGAATAAAAAACATTATTTAAAATTATTAAATAAATATCGGGAATAATTTTTTTTAAAATTGTTTGTATTAAACTGTATAGTTTTCCATGAAAAGCGAAATATATTAAAGTATTTTGACCAACAAAAGAAATATATTTGTTAATTTTAATTACTTTACAATAAGAGATTATAACAATACACCCAATTATCGAAGTTAAATAATGATATATTACATCTAAAAATAAAGATAGATTAATATTAAATATATATATTGAATATATTAATAGTAAGTAAATAAGTGTTATTAAAATCCGATTTTTAACATTATTATATTTATTAAATTTTGTTTCCCATTTGTATTTAAATAAATAACCTAAAGTCATAAAAAATATTGCTTGAAAAATATAATCTAAATGCCATGGCAAAGCATTTGAACCCCAAATAAATAAATTAGGATTCACTAATTTTGAATAACAATAACTTAAAATCGATAATATTAAGGTAAATATAATTATATTTCGATCTTTATTTTTATTATTGCTATTATTGTATTTTTTTATAATAAAATAAAATGGAATAAATGCCGCAAATAAGGCAGCTACAAACCATACTTCATCTGATTTTCCTCTAATTTGAAGAAAATTCCACATTAAACTTTCTAATAAAGAATCATGCTCATTAAAAGATATTATTTGGGCTGATAAAACAATTAATATACTAAAAACTAACCATGGAATAAATAAACTTCTAAATTTCTTATATAAAAACCCTTTAAAATTATCCTTATGTTTATAAACATAACCTGAACAAAAGAAAAACAAAAACAAGAAAAAAGGTTTATAAAAAACACGAAGTACATTAGTTGCACTTTCTAAATGTGATAACATTACAAACATTATACATACAAATTTAGCTATATCAACCCAATTTATTCTATTATTATTCCCCCCCCGAATTTCTAAAATTTCTTCTTTCATATAAAATACCTCCAATACAAATTGTTTTTTAAACACATTTTTTGAAATAATTTTATAACATAATCATATATTCAGTTATCTGATTTTAATAAAATATCTAACATTTATCGTGTAGTTATAATATTATTCTAAATCTTTTTTATTATATTTTTTCGTTTCTCATTTGGAAGTATTAAATATTCGCCAAATTTGTAATTAAATTCATCCGGTTCAAATTTGCCAAATCCACTTTCAGAATAAAACGTTAATTCTCCAAAATATATTTTATCACCAATAGAATAAAAATCAGTCCTAACATGTGGAATATTTTTGGATAAAATTTTAGCTAATTCCAACATTTTATTCAAATTTTCCGGTCTACTAATTTTGCGTTTAAAATCTGTGGGATATTGAAAAGATGCTTCTATGTAATTCCAATCTATATCATATAAATTACGTTTATGATTAACAAATCGATTATAATCCACTTGAATTATTTTTGGCTCACCATTAAAATTAAAAACTTTATAATCTTTCAATTCAATATTTGATTCATCTGTCATATATTTTTCTATTATAATTCTTGGCTTTACATTTTTATAAGGCCATTCTCTGCCCAAATAATAATAATTAGTTTTTAAACATTTATTAATTTTTTTTCGAGCTTCTTTTATATCTAAATTTTTCTTATCTTTACATATTACTAATCCACCTGAATCATGTGTGCATTTTATTACAAATTCATTTGGTAGTTTTTCAAAATCAATATCATCAAATTTATCATATACTCCTATAGTTGGTATAATATATTCTTCACCAATTAATGACGCCACTATTTTTTTTACTTCATATTTATCAACTAATTTTGTATATTGAGGGTTTCTATCATGTATTTTTAACCATTGTAATTTTTCATTAAAAGTTTTAGGATTTTCTAAATTTAAACTACAACCAGTATTAATTTTATATTTGATTTTCAAAAAAATACTACTTGGCAAAATTCTTCCAAAAATACTATTTAGCAATTTTAAAATAATTTTTTTTATCATAATTTACCTCCCACTTTTTTCTGACTTAAATATTATTTTAGACGACATGCATATTTATTTGAATTTTTAATTGACATACTATAAAAAATAGTAAAAACATATATAGGTATGTGTAAAGAAAAAACTATGCTTTTTAAATCATTTACTAACGATAACAACATAACAATTAATATTAGTAAGTGTATATTATCTTCTTTTCGATATTTAAAATTAATTTTAAGTAATTTTAAATACATTATATAAAATATGATAAATCCAACAATTCCATAACACGATAATATTTCAATATAATTATTGTGACTATAAACGGGCATTAATCTACTATTTGATACTTTAATAATATTATTACCTAAGTAATTATAAAAGCCATCTACTCCCCAACCTAAAATTGGCCTTTTTAAAAACATGTTATAACCTATTTCTACATATTTACTCCTTCCAATAACACTATCATCATTAGAATTTTTTCCTAAAAACACTTGATACATCCGATCATAATAGGTTTCTCTAAAATATTTTATATTGTAAGTGCTAAAGAAAACTATTAAAGCACATATAAATAATATAATAATTCTTTTAAACTTAACTTTTAAATTTCCTGCACTTAAAATTTTAAATAATTCATATAATATTAGCAAAATTAAAGAACCACGTGAACCACAAATAAATATTATAAACCATAAAAAATATGTAATAAATTTTCTTTTATTTTTATTAGTTTTATTTTTTAAAAAATCATTAAAGCAATTGGCAATTAATGCATAATACGCTACTCCATTTCTATGATAGCCATTATTAAAACTTGTAAAATTTGTTGTACCCCATACAGATATTTTATTAGAAAATAATGCAAGAATACCAAATATAACAACGTTTTCAACAAACATAGATAATAAATTTTTATAATCATTTTGTTTTAAAACATAGTAACTTAAACAAAAAGACATAGCAGTTATTCTAAATACTGCTAAGACTGTATTTGATTCTGCAGAAACAGGATAAACAGCCCATTTTTGTGATAACCATACCCAAATTGTAAAAAGTCCCATCCAACAAAAAATTCCTCTAAATACTTTAAGCATATCTTTTGTTATTATTTTATTTGATAATATATCTATAACTGTATATAAAATAACTAATATTTGTCCCAATAATTGAATTATAGTTATATTATAAAAATTAAACATTATTAACAAATATATAAACCAAATTATATCGCCAATTTTTTTATTTTTCATCATTCTTACTCCTCGTAATAAAATAAATAATTTATAATTTTCAATATTCAATCTAAAATTTTTTGTTTTTAACTTTATCATTATAATAAAGATTAAGAACAATAAAATTACAAACACTTTCTAATTGCAGTATTGCAAAATCAAATACAACTCTTAAATTACTTTCTTTTTTTATTTAATAATTCTAACATTTTATCGGTATTTTCACCAAAAAGTTCTTCACCAGTTGCATATTGTGGAAACCAAGTTGATTGACCACCGGCATTAACTTCTATTAATGTAATTTCATATTTATCGTTTATTGTCATATCCCATGATATCATTTGCATATGGGGAGTTCTTTTATGACACTCGTATGCAATATCAATCATTTCTGAAATTAATGGTATTTTATAATTTTCAAATTTTACATTTGTATTTGGATGTCTTTCATATTTTTCTCCATATTCTTTAAATGCATATTTTTGACAAATTCCATCTTCTTTTATTCCTAAACTTACCCCCCCCGCATGTGAATTATCAACGTTCTTACCATCTACTCCAATTCTTAAAGTTATTGGGCAATGATAAAACTTACCATCTAAAATGTAAGTAATTAATCTAATTGTATTAACTGAATCAGGATGAAGAGCTGATAATTCTTTACAATTTTTAATACATTCTTGAATAATATAATTTTTATTATATTCTTTTAATATATCTTTTATGTTTTTATTAGATATTGTATCTTTTCCATTCTGAATATTTAATAATCTTACATTGCGCCCTGAACAAGAATCTAATATAGGCTTAATAATAACTTTTTTAGCATTATTAACGATATTATAAATATCATCATTAGCTACAATATTTCTTTTTCCATCATAAAAGATACCGCTACAATTTAATAAAATCGTTTTAGGTATATATAAGCCTTTTATATCTCCATATATTAGTTCAATTAAACTTTTATCAGTTATTCCTCTGCATAAATCTGGAGGATCTAAAAGTGGCTCTAATTGAGTTGAAAAAATAATTTCCGGAAAATATTTTTTATTATATGTCCCTGTATAACTTTGATATAATCTATGCCAACTCTTATCTATTTTTTTACCATAATGCAATAAGTAATAACTATCAATTTCATCTATTTGCTTTTTTGTTAACTTAATATCTTTATACAAAAATTTCTTTTTTTTAACGCCCTTTTTTTCAGCCAAATACAATTTAAATTTTCTTCTCTTCTTAATTAACGCTAATATTATATTTCTTAATTTTCTTTTCATAGTTTCACCTTTTCTTTAATTTTCTTAACTTATTAAAATTTCTAATAAATTATGATAGTCTTTTCTGTAAAAATATACTTTTTTAATTCTTAAATATAGATATATATTATCATATTCAAAAATTATTTTCATTATAATTTTTAAAATTTATATTCTTTATAAAACTTTAATTTAAATTTTTTAAAACAACTATTATTAAAATAAACTTTTTAATTATTAATTATAGTTTCCCATTCAGAACATATTTTATTTACATCTAAATCATTACGTAATTGCTTATTATTTTTATTAAATTTTAAACTTAAATTTGGGTTTAATATTAGTTCTTCCATTGCTTTAACCATAGCATTTATATCATTAACTGGAACTAATAAACCATTTTGACCATTTTGGATAACCATTTTAGCTCCTCCAGGAGGACAATCTGTGCAGATGCAGGGAATACCAATGACCAATGCTTCTAACATAGAATTGGAAAGCCCTTCAAAATCTGAACTTAAAATAAAAATACTACTCTTAGCCATTAATTGATGAATATCCTTTGTATATCCCCTTAAAGTGATTTTATCTTCCATTTCTAATTCTTTTATAAGTTTCATAAGATTATCATATTCAGGCCCTTTACCATAAATATCTAATTTATAATCTGAGTAAATATGAGAAATTTTAGAAAAAGATTTAATTAACAATGGAAGATTTTTTTGAGTTGATAACCTGCAAGCAGAAATAATTACTTTCTCATGCTTATAATCTTCCCATTTTGGCATATTATTTATTTCAACTGGATTCATAACAACATAGCCTTTTTTTTGAATTTTCTTATTAAAATATTGTTTTGCTTCATTTGTTTGGAATACTATAGCTTTGCTTTTTTTATAGCAATAATTTCTTAAAAATTTCTTTAATTTGCGCATTTTTACACTCTTATCATCCAATTCAGCTGGATCAATTCTTAATGAATAAATAATATTTTTTTTATTTATTAGAATAGTTTCATTATGGATAAATGAAATTATTGTATCAGGTTTATATTTTTTTATAATTTTCCTTATTTTAAATATTCTTTCGATAAATCTTAAAATAATATTATTACTTTTAGAGTTTATATATTCATAATGAACATCTTGATCTAATTTATACTCTTTTTCTTTTGAATATACTGCAATAAATTGAACCTCATAATCTTTTCTATTTAAATAATTAGCTATCAGTGAAGATACTCTTTCAGCTCCACCATTAGATAATCCATGCGATATTATTGATATTTTTTTCATATATTAAAATCACCTGCTTATTTTTTAACACTTTTAATAATTCAATTTTTGAATTATTTTACTTTTTCTTTATATTACTTAAATCAATAAGTTTTCCTAGTTTTATATCCCAATCTTTTGGTTCAAATTTACAAAAGCCATTCCAATGGAAAAAAGTTAATTCACCCACATAAATATTACCATCACATAAATACAAGTCAACTCTTAATATAGGAATATTTTTACTTAATTTTTTAGAAATTTCTACCATTTTTTTAAAATTTTTAGGTTTTTTTTCAATATTATTTGAAACTGGGTATATACATTTTAAATTTAATTTATTAAAATCCATATCATAATAATCATTGTGACGAGCAGTGTGCTTATCACCATGACATAGCAATAAAAGTTTAGGCTCACCATTAAAGCAGAAAAAATTATACTCTAATAACTCGGATTTATCAGTATTTTCTAATAGTTTTTCAATAATAATTCTTGGCTTTACATTTTTATAAGGCCATTCTCTACCAAAATAATAAAAGTTATTTTTCAAACATTTGTTAATTTCCTTACGAGCTTTCTTTTTATCAAAAGTTGCTTTATCTTTACAAATAACTAAGCCACCTGAATCATGAGTACATTTTATTACAAACTTATCAGGAAGCTTATCAAAATCAATCTCATCGAATGAATCATATATTCCATATGTTGGAACAGTATATTTTTCTCCAATTAAGGAAGAAACATATTTTTTTGATTCATATTTATCAACCATTTTTGTATATTCTGGATTTCTATTATGTAATTTCAACCATTGCAGTTTTTCGTTAAAAGTTTGAGGATTATCTAAATTCATTTTTTCTTTAAAAGTTGCTTTATATAACAATTTTAAATATGTTTCATCACTCATCCAATTAAGTAATTCCCTTTTACCTAAATATGTTACAATCTTATCATTATGTTCTATTGCCTCTTTAATATAATTTCTCATTATTTACCTTCTTTCACCAATTTATTAAAAATTTCTATAAGATTTTCATAATGTTGTTGTTCTGAAAATTTTTGTGTTAATAATTTTTGCGATTCTTTGCCAAATTTAGTCAATAATTTTTCGTTATCAATTTTTTTAATTTTAACTATTAAGTCTTCATAATTTCCTGGTTCAAATAATAATCCATTTACATTATCAATTACTAATTCTGGTAAACTCCCTATATTGCTAGCAATTATTGCTTTTGAATGTTTAAAAGCTTCTAACGCAGTATTAGGTAAATTATCATACCATATGGATGGAATAATAACATAACGACAATGACTTATAACTTTATCTAATTCTTTTCCACTTTTAAAACCTAAAAATTTAATGTTTTTTATTTTGTTTTCTTGACAATATTTTTTTAATCTTTGAGCTTCCTCTGTATTATCATCACCCATTATTTTCAATTTTTTATCTGGCATTTTCTCATATGCTTTAATAACAGTTTCTACACCTTTTTCTTCAGAAATTCGGCCAAAATATAATCCATAATCTCCAATAATGTTGTCATTGTTTTCTGATGGACTTGTAAATGTAGGAAGATGCATTATTTTATTTTTATCAAAGCCATTAACTATTAATTTATTTTTTAAAAACTCTGATGGCGTTATAAAAGCATCAACATTATTATAAATTTTTGTTAGCTTATGAATTTTCATTGATAACACCCTAATAAATGAAGCAACTGTAGAATTTTTGACACATTTATGCTTAATGCAACAAGTATAGCCTTTTATCAAACAATCTTCACAAATTTTTTTGCCTCTTAAAAAATCAAATCTTGGACAAAGTAAAAAATAATCAGAAAGTCTTAAAACTACAGGTATGCCAAGTTCTTTAGCACCTTTAATAACACTAGGTGATAATTTATTTACAAAATGTATAATATATATTATATCAGGTTTTACATCTTTAATTTCTTTTTTAATAGCCTTTTTTACAGGAAAAGAATAAATACTTCTCGATAGTAATTGAAGTATCGATTTTGGTGTTTTTTTTACTTCATCAAAATAAACAACATCCCTACCTCCGATTGGTTCAACAAAATATTTTTCATATTCTGTTTTTACATTTTTATTTGATTTAATTGAAAATGGAATCACTTCATGGCCATTCTTTTCTAAAACGCTTTTAATATTAAACATGTATTTTTCAGGACCACCTGATATAAAATATCTGTAATTAACTATTAATACCCGCATACACTACCTCAATTCATAATTTAAAATTTATTTTCTCATTTGACTTTTAATATCAGCATCTACTATTTCTTCCCCAGTCTTATTTTTTAATTGTTCTTTAGATGCATTAGACAATCCATTATCAATTACACAGTTCATATCGCAAGTTGAACAAGCATCTAATTCATCTTTTGTTACTTTTCCATCCCTAAAATCTCTAACAATTTTATTTTCATACATCGAATATCTTTGCTTTTTATAAAATCTTAAGAATTTATGTTTAATTACCCACCATGCTGGTTTCCAAATATATTTATGCATTGCCGGAGAGACAGAACCAATCATCCAACATTGTCTATCACAATGTCTTACTTCATCTCTTACTTTATCTGCTTGTTCAGAATTCCATAATTCATTCCAAGTTTGTTCATTTAAGTTGCCCATTACTTTTTTCTCTTTTGTTCCATTACAAGGCATTACATCACCATAAGGATCAATAAAGAATGTATCGAAAGCCATATCACAAGGAAGTAATCTTTTTTGACCATAGATATAATTTATAAGGCCATGATTGAAATATGCTCTAAACCATTTCTTTGGTGAATTTGATTTTAATAATTCGTTTATTAAATTTTCAAATTCTTTAGCAACCATTGGTCTATTATGAATAATATTTTTAGCTTCAACAAAGTAAAAACTATTATGAAGTGATGCTGTGGCAAATTCCATATTTAGTTCATCTGATAATTTATATAATGATACTAAATCTTTTGCATTAGCATCTTGAACAGTCATACCAAATCCAACATCAGGATGTTTCATTTCAACTAATTTCTTTAATGTACTATATCCTCGATTAAATCCATCAGGTAATCCTCTAATTTTATTATTAGTTTCTTCTAATCCCTCAATAGATATTCTAATACCTACATTAGGAAATTCTTCACATAATTTAATAATTCTATCTGTAAAGAATCCATTAGTAGAAATAACTATTCGGTCAGATTTTTTGTATAACTCTCTTACTATATCAGGCAAGTCTTCCCTTATAAAAGGTTCACCACCTGTAATATTAGTAAAATACATTTTAGGTAATTTTTTTATCGTTTCAATACTTAATTCTTCATCAGGTCTTGAAGGACATTTATACCTATTACACATTGTACATCTAGCATTACATCTATATGTTACTATAACTGTACCATTTAATTTTTTTTCTTTCATTTACTTACCTCTTTCTTATATTTATTTATAGTTTTAACTGGAAAAAAGAAAAATTCTGTATAACCTATTTTTTCACTTATTTTTGAGATAACAACAGGTGCATATATACTTATTATAATGCCAACTACTAAATGTATCAAATAATTATATATTCCTATTTTAAACATTAAAATTCTTACCCCCCCCGCACATATAGTATGTAACAAATAAATTTGAAAGGTATAATTTTTATATGTATCTAAAATTTTAGAATGAGTTATATTTTTAAATATTTTAATACAAATTAAAATGCCAAAAATTGCAAATAAAATATTAATAAAAGACATTAAATAACTATTAATAGTTGGTATATTAAATACAATTAAAGCCAATAATAGATATAAGAAAATTGTTAAATACATCAAAAAATTATTGTTATTTTTATCATTAATTTTTTCATATTTTATAAATGTGCCAAAGTAAAAATATATTCCATAATTCATAATAGTATTTAAAAAATATAAATTAGTATTATTAAATATTACATATATTTTTAATAAGAAAAAAATACTAAAAACTATTTTTGTATTATTTTTACATATTTTTTCAATAAGTGGAACTACTATAAATATAGAAAGTAATGAATATAAGTACCAATAAGGAGCTATTGGATGATTAAAAATTCCTATCCATCCTTTAAAACCATGTGCTGTATTAACAGCATTTGAAAAAATAGTGTTTAATGTCATAAATATAATGTAAAAAGTAAAATATGGAATAGCTAAATTAATTATTTTTTTTAATTCAAATTTTTTATAGTTTTTCCAATTAAAATCTTTTTTATTTTTAAAATACAAAATTCCACTTATACACATAAATAATGGCATATGAAATAAATAAATAGTATAAATTATATATTCGATTAAATAATTATCAGAAATAACTGTTAATGACATTAATAAATGACCTAAAACTACTAATAAACAGGCAAATGCTTTAGTATAATCTATCCATTCTATTCTATCCATGATATCCTCCTCTCAAAATTATAATTATTTATTTGTAAGCTTTCATAGTCTTTTCTACTACATCATCCCAGTTATATTTTTTTAAAATATAGCTTTGAGCATTCTTTTTATATTTTTTAACTAAATCAATATTATCGTTTAATTTTTGCATTTTTTTTGCTAAGTCAACAATATTTGCTTTTTCAAAGGTTATTCCTTTATCTTCCATTACAGTAGAACACTCTTGTATATTAGATGTTAAGCAACAATTACCATAACTCATTGCTTCTAGTAAACTAAGTGGCATACCTTCTAAATCACTAGGAAGAATATAAACATAAGCGTTACTATATAATTCTTCTAATTCTTTACCTTGAATAAAGCCAGTGAAAATAATATTTTTATTATTTTTTGCTTTATTTTGTAATTCTATAAAATAATCATCAGTATCACTTGCTCCACCAGCAACAACTAATTTCTTATTAGTTTTAATATTGTTAAATGCATCAATTAAATAATGAATGCCTTTTTCTGGTACTATTCTTCCCAAAAATAAGAAATAATCATCATTTTTTAGTTTATACATTTTAGTAATGACATCAGGTTTTACAATATTAGGCTTATTTACTCCATTAGGTATAAATATCGTTTCTCTATTATAAGTATCTTTAAAATATTTTTTTACATTTTCGCTTAAAACAATTATTTCATCGGCATATTTAACAGCCATTTTTTCACCAAATTTAATATATTTAGTAGCAAAGCCACCCCATTTAGCTCTTTGCCAATCTAATCCATGAATTGTAGCAATTACTCTTTTTTTAGAAAACAATTTTATTATTGGTATCATTGCACACGGACCTTCAGCATGATAATGAACAATTTCATTTTTAGAAAATAAAACTTTTAAAGTCGCAAAAAAGGATGAAGTCATTGCTGCTAATCCTTTTTTGTCTATAGTAAAAACTTCTTTAATTTTTACTCCTTTATATTCTTTTTGCTTTTCTATTTTTTGATTTTTGTCAAGAACGTGCTTTCCTTTTCGATTATAACAAGTTACTTCATTTCCTAATTTAACCATTCTTGTTGCTAGTTCTTCAACTACTATTTCTACTCCACCTTCTCTAGATGGTATTCTTTTATGTCCTAACATTGCTATTTTCATACAAACCTACTTATAAAATTCCTTATACCATTCAGCAAATTTTCTTAAGCCTCTTCTTAAAGGAGTATTTGGTTTAAAACCATAATCTCTTTCAAGTGGTGTTGTATCAGCATAAGTAATTGGCACATCACCAGCTTGCATTGGTACTAATTCTTTATGGGCTTCAAAGTCATAATCTTCAGGTAAAACCCCTGCTCTAACTAATTCTTCTTGCAAAATAGTTACAAAGTCTAATAAATTCTCTGGATTACTATTACCTATATTATAAACTTGATAAGGAGGAATAGGTAATCCGTCTTCTCCATTTTTCTTTTCAGGAGCCCCTTGCATTACTCTTATAACTCCTTCAACTATATCATCAATATAGGTAAAATCTCTTTTACAATTACCATAATTAAATATTTTAATTGTTTCTCCCGCAATTAATTTATTAGTAAATCCAAAATAAGCCATATCTGGTCTACCAGCTGGTCCGTAAACCGTAAAAAATCTTAACCCTGTACTAGGAATATTATAAAGTTTAGAATAAGCATGGGCTAGTAATTCATTAGATTTTTTTGTTGCAGCATATAAAGAAACTGGATTATCTACTTTATCGTCTACACTATAAGGCACTTTTTTATTAGAACCATAGACTGATGATGAAGATGCATAAACTAAATGTTCAACTTCATTATGCCGACAAGCCTCTAAAATATTATAAAAACCAATAATATTTGATTCAATATAAACATCAGGATTAGTAATAGAATATCTAACTCCTGCTTGTGCTGCTAGATTAACTACAACTTCTGGTTTATATTCATTAAATACTTTATTAATTAATTCTTTATCAGCTAAATTTCCTTTAACAAAAGTATAATTTGGATTATTAATAAGTTCATTTAAACGATATTCTTTTAAATGAACATCATAATAATCATTCATATTATCAATACCTATTACTTTTATATTAGGATAATCATTAAGTAATCTTTTAACCAAAAAAAAGCCAATAAATCCGGAAGATCCAGTTACTAATATTGTTTTATTATTTAAATCTATTTTTTTCATACTTATTTAGCCCCTTTTTCACCCAATACAACAGAAAAAGTTTTAATAAATATTTCGGCATCTAATTTTAAACTACGATGATTAGAGTAATAAGATTCTAATTCTAATCTTTTACGAAAACTAATATCACTTCTTCCAGATACTTGCCAATAACCTGTAATACCAGGTTTAGTTTTAATAATAGTTTTATAATATTTACCCATATCTTTCTTTTCTTTAGGTAAATATGGTCTATTACCTATCATTGTCATTTGACCAAATAAAACATTAATAAATTGAGGCATTTCATCAATAGATGATTTTCTAATAAATTTACCAGCTTTAGTTATTCTCGGATCATTTTTTAATTTCTTATTTAATTGATATTCTTCTTTATATTTAGGATCTTTTAATAATTCTTTTAATACTTCATCAGCGTTAGGTACCATTGTTCTAAATTTAAATAATTTAAATAATTTTCCATTCTTGCCTATTCTTTGTTGTGTATAAAAAATTGAATGAAAATCACCTTTTAACATATACATTATTTTTACTATAACTGCTACAGGTATTAATAAAATTATTCCAATTACACTACAAAGAATATCAAATGTTCTTTTGATAAATTGATACATATATTGTTTCTTAATAATATCGTCTTCTACACTATCCACTGATGTAATACTTACCCCATCCATAAATTCACACCCTTTTTGACTAATACTTATATTAGATCAAATAAATATTTAACATAAATATTATAGCATATTTTATCAAAAAGGTAACAAAAACGCAACTAATTTTAATTGTTTGACGAAAATTGGTAAATATAAAAAGAAGAAGCTAAATAACCTCTTCAAATTTATATAACTAATTTACTTTATTTTCTTTTGTAATTTTTTGATTTCTTCTTCACTTAAAGAAGTATATTTTTGAATTAACTCTAAAGATACTCCATCTTGTAACATTTTAATTGCTGTTTCTTTTTCTCTTTTAGCTATTCCTTTATTTAATCCTTTATTTTCAGCCATATGTAATCTTGTTCGAAAGATTTTTTCACGATCTTCTTCTTCACTTATCGTTCTTGTTACTGATCCGTCTTTATTTATTATATACATTTTCTCTCCATACTCCTTTACTACCTTATCCCTTTTACTTAATTCTTCTATTTCTTTTTCATCGGCATCTAGCATTACTAAGTAGATATGTTTTATATCTCCCTTTATACATTCAGAATACCATTTTTCTTTACAACTTGCAACATTGATATTAAT
>CANQDV010000009.1 GCA_947593955.1 uncultured Bacilli bacterium
GAACTAATTTGGTTCATTCCACTACGAACTAATCTCTTTGTGATTTCACCACCAACAGATCCGTTTGCGCGTGAAGTTGTATCTGGTCCTAAATTAACACCAAATTCATTAGCTATTTCATATTTCATTTTGTCGATAGCTTGTTTTGCACCAGGAACGTGCATTTTCATTGAATCTTTACTGTTGTTCATTATTTTCACCTCCTATACATTTATAGAATGTGAAAATTTTAACAATTCATGCACTAAATTTATTGGTAAATTATACCTATAATAAATCTTGAAATTTATTATCTACTTCATCTTTTATATCTATAACTAATCTTTCATTAATTGCTTTTTCAATTAGCGAATTATAATCAAAACATGATTCATACTTAATTGAATCATCCAAATTGGGATTTATAACTGGATGTTTTGGCACAAAGATAGTACAGCAATCTTCATATGGTAAAATACTTATATCATATGTATCAATTTTTTTAGCAATATCAATAATTTCTAATTTATCTAGACAAGCAACTGGTCTTATAACTGGATAATTAGTAACATTATTAATAACATTCATACTTGTTAAAGTTTGACTTGCTACTTGACCAATTGATTCGCCATTAACAATTACTTGAGCCTTTTTCATTTTGGCTAATCTTTCCATAATACGATACATCATTCGACGCATAATAGTAATACAGTATGCTGAATCAATATTTTTATAAATAGATTCTTGTATTTCTGTAAAAGGAATTATATGTAATTGAATTTTATTAGTGTATTTTAATAATTTTTTGGATAGAGCAATTACTTTATTTCTTGCTTCAATACTAGTATGAGGAATAGCTTCAAAATACACTGCATCTAAAGTCATTCCTCTTTTCAAAGCGAGATATCCTGCTACAGGGGAATCAATTCCTCCACTAAGCATAAGCATTCCTTTTCCTAATGTCCCATTAGGATATCCACCTAAACCTTTATATTCATTTAAATATATATAGGATTTATCTTTTCTTATTTCAATATTAATTAAAAGCTCAGGTTTATGAACATCTACTTTTTTATCCACAATATTTTTTAAAATTAATCCCCCTATTTGTCGTGAAAAATCCAAGCTAGATATAGGAAAACTTTTATCACTTCTTTTTGTTTCAACTTTAAAAGTATTAAACTTTTCTTTAGCAATTACTTCTAAAACTAGTTTTTGAATACTCTCAATATTAGTATCTACTTTATATGCTACAACATACTCATGAATTCCAAAAATATGATTAATTGTTTTTAAAATTTGCTCTAAATCATTATCATCAAATTCTATATACATTCTTGAAATATCTTTATATATTTTGGTTTTAAAATTTTTTAATTTATTTTGAATATTTTTATATAAAGTATTTATAAAGAAATTAATATTTCCTTTTTTAGTAGATAATTCTCCATATTTAATCATTATTACTCTTTCCATATTATTATCTCCTAACTTTTAAATCTACAAAAAATAGGTATTATCTACCTATTTTAAACTTTTTTCTTCGATTACTACTGATTCATCAGCTTGATTTTCATTACCTTTTTTAATTAAATCATATACAATAATCGAATTGGAAACTTTCAATAAATCATCCGCATATTTATTACATTCGGCAATATATTCATCCGTTATGACTGTTTCTTTTAAAGTCATATATTCAACTTTTTGACTATTATAATATACATCATTAGTTATCCAATTACCTGTAGGGAACACAACAATATTTTTAGAACCAATATTAAATATATCATGTCCTAAAGCATATTTATTGGTAAAGCCAAACATATTACCAATAGTTGGTTGTACATCGTACATTCCCATAACATTAGAATTTTTACCTTTATAAACTTCATCCTTAGACCAAATTATAAATGGAACTTTTCTATTTAATTCATACTGATAACTGTTGAAATCTACATAATTAGGATCATCTTCGCTTAATATACCATCAGTTTCTTTATCATAATTATACATTTTTTGGTAATCTTCTTTTGGAAGTCTGGCATCATGATCACCATATAATATAATAACTGTATTATCCAAAATACCAGCTTCATCAAGTTCCTTAATAAAATCCCCTAAAGCCTCATCAGCATAATGAACAGATTTTAAGTAGCGTCCTAACTTGGTATTTTCAAGATATGGATATACAACTTCTTCATATTGCTGCGTTTCTTCATTATATACTTGCTCTTTTAAGCTAACATCAAAATCACTATATGTTCCATTCTTATCTTTAAATGGAGTATGATTAGTAAGCATAATAACTGTTCCATAGAATAACTCATTATTAGCTGCTATATCTTTTATTTTTTTCACAGATTGGTGGAAAAATGATTTATCAGAAATTCCTAAGCCTTTAACTTCGTCAATATCATAATCGGCTTTGGAATAAAACTTATCATAACCAATCGCTTTATACATTAAACGTCTATTCCAATAATCAGCATTATTACCATGCATTGAGAATGTATAGTAACCTTTTTCTTTCAATAATTTTTGAGTAGTCTCATAAGTCCTATTATAATAACTACCAAAGGCAGTTCCACTATTAGAAGGCATTAATGATGTACTAAAAGTAAATTCACTATCACTACTTGTACCAACACTTACTTGAGAATAAAAATTATCAAAATATAATCCACCACTAGCTAATTTGTTTAAGTTTGGTGTTACTTCTTCCCCATTAAATTTTAAACCAATAACAAAGTTTTGAATACTTTCAGCATGAATAGTAATTATATTTTTACCTTGATATATTCCCGTATATTTATTTGTTTTTTCTGGTTCATAATCTTTAAAATATTCTTTATAAATACGCATTGCTTCGTCATAACCAAAAAGAGATGTTATTTTAGGTTCAATACTTTTGAATAAATCATTCAAATGGTATGTATAAATACCATATTTCATCACGATATATTCTCTATTCCATTGATTAACTAATCTACCTATATCGGTGGCAGACAATGTTGTTGAAAAAACAATAGCACATCCAACACCAATAGCTAAAAATTTAAGAGCTCTTGGACGATCCTTATAATCGCTTCTAGATAATTTAGGCATTTTATATTTTCTAATACATATAATTCCCATTATAATGGGCATCAATAAATAGACAAAATCTTTCGGTTGTAATACATTATCAACAACAGCATCACCAACTTGACCGATAAATTTTAACGTTGATAATAATGAAATAGACGAAAACGAAGTATAAAAAGTATAATAAGAAGAATTAATCATACATAAAGCTGTTAATATAACGGTTACTAAAAAATAATATAATAATCTGCCATTCTTTTTTAACATAAAACTAAAAGAACCCAAAATAATTACAAAGGCAAAATCAGCTAAAAGTGGTTGAAAAGCAAAAAAGTTACTAGCATTATTCATCGTTAAAATTCTTAACAAAAAGGCATTTAAAACATTTAAAAATACAAAAACCCAAAAAACGATATTTTCTACAAAACCATTTTTTAAGTATTTAAACATCTTTAAAATGTATTTACCAGGATTTAAAACAAATTTATTTATTTTACTAAACCAATAATTTTCTCTTTGCTCAACATCTTTTATTCTTTTTTTCATAAACAGAACCTCACTTATTACATTATATCACTAGCAATATCTTTTTACAAATGAAAATACTTTTATGACTAAAATGTAATTACTCTATAATGTTAGGTAAAAACGATAAATATTTTATTTTAGGATTTTTACAAAGACATTCATCTAAACTATCAAATATATATGCAGATGCTTTAGTAAAATTATCTTTATCCTTATTAAGAGCGCTTTGAACTATCATTTTACAATTATCTATTCTTTCCTTTAGAATATCATCATCTAAAAGTAATAATGCACCTGCTCTTAAATAAATTCCATGTAAAATAACTTCTGCTTCTTTATTTGGATCGTTAAATTTATCATTACTACACCACATTCTTTTTATATTATCAACTATAATATTTTCTCCATTAAAGGTCATTTTATCAACAAAATCATTTTTTATAAAAGCTGATAAAAGAGTTACTGAACAGTTAAAGTCTTTTTTTAAACCAAATTTATTGCTTAAAAGTTCATCTTCAACATATTTATCAATATAAGATAAATTGTAGCGACATTTTTTTAAATTATAAAGTATTTTAGATTTATCGTCATCAAAATGTCCTATCTTTTCATCTAGAAAAAAAATAAATGCATGTGACAAATCTTCAATAATAACCTCAGCAGAATTGAGTACAAAATCATTTTTACCCATATTAACAATCACATAATCACGTAACCTACTAACAATTCTTAAATTCATCAATAAATTACCTTTACCTTCTATTGAACTAATAGCATAATGCCTTAAATCAATAGGATAATCTATTAAATAATCTAAATCTTCAGATATTAATTCTGAAGAAATAACATTAGCTTTCGTAGGAGATAAGCCCCATTCTTTATACAAAAAATCTTCAAAATGTTTTAAATTTTTTATTTCATTAATAACTCTAGTAGATGGTCCATCAATTAATAAGTACTTATATAACATTAATATTCTACCGCTAGTTTCGATTATTTTTTTAAATATATCCATTTGTCTATTGCTTAATATCTCTTCAATCATATATATCTAACTCCTTTTATTGGTAACATTTAAAGTTATATATTTACATTTACTTCTTATTAAAGGGAAATCACTCAAATCATTATAAAGATGTTTTAAAGATTTAAAATCTTTTCCACGATTACCTGTTAATTCAGACTTCAAATCAATAATTTTGTTATGAATGCCTTTTTTCAATTTATCTACTTCTTGTTGTTCGTTAATAGCAACAAGTGCAGCATTTAAATAACTTTTGTTTAATAACTGGTATGCTTTCTTACCATTACCATCAAGAATGCCAATGTATAAACTGAACTGTCTTGATAAGATATCATTAATTGTGTATAAAACACTATCTTTTACATCTTTTACATCATCAGGCGATAAATCAAATTTTTCAGCAACGCAATTTGAAAGGCAATACAAATCATCAATTTTAAAATTATTCTCCAACAAACTATCTTCTAATTGGCAATTTATGTATGCTAACATATATTTAACTACTATCAAATAATTTTTGACAGTTTTATTATTAATTTTTTGAATAGTTTCATTATTGAAATACAAAAAACTATTCATGATATCAAAGCGCAAAGATTGATAATATTGATTCTTATGTAACTCTTTTACAGTATCCTGATCAATATCACCATATTCATAAAAATCGTTTAAAAAAATATTCCACATAATACTTTTGCTATACACTCTGCTGGCTAACCTTGCAATCATAACTTCTTCTTCATCATTATCCATTGCTATAAAAGTTGGTTCATCATAATTACAATCAAAAGCATCATAAATAAAAGCAGCCTTTTTAGGAGTTAATTCTAATTTATTAAAAATTTTTTCTTCTTTAACTTTCATTTCTTTCAAATTATCTATTAGTTTTAAATAAGTCCTATTTGGAATCTCATTTGAAACAATCTCAGTTAAAGCCATTTTTTTATAAATTTCTAAAATCTCATCATAAATAGGCTCTAAATCCATAACTAAATTAAAATCTTCTATACTTAATTCATTCATAATATGCCCCACAACTATTTGTTTATTCTAACATTCTATAATAAAAAAAGCAAGCATTTCTACTTGCTAGTTAATTGATATTTAGTTACATTTAAACCCATACCCAAAACAAATATATATGCTAAAATATAAATCCACCACATTAATACGATTAAATTAGATATACTTCCATATAAACTATTATAATTTGAAAAGTGTTCTACATATAAAGAATACAATTGGGTTATGATAATCCAAGCTAAAGAAGTAAACAATGCACCATAATTTACTTCCTTCGCCTTTATTCTCATATCAGGTGCCATAATATATAGTAATTTTATTGCTAAAAATATTAGTAAGAACGAAATAGGAAATTTTAACAAATTATATAAATAAGCTATTACATTACTGATATTATTGGAATGAAATAATGATTGTATTATATTTACAATCATATCTCCCAATACTGGTATTAAGAACATAAATAGAAGTAAGACTATTAAAACAACTAGCATTATAATTGATTTTATCCTATGCATTATATAATTATTATTTTTTATGTTATAAATTTTATCTGATGCTATAATCATAGAGTTAGTTCCATTGGATGCCAAAATCAATGCTGACACAAAAAATATTATAGCATTCGTATTAGCTGTTGTATTTTGCGATAAAATATTAACAAGACCTATTAAAGCATTAGGAATATTTGCTTCTAACAATTCTTCCGTCAAATCTGCTGAAATATTAAGTCTTGAAAAAATACTTACAAATAAAGCTAATAAAGGAATTAATGTCAAAAGAAAAAAGAATGAAAGCTGCCCAGGCAAAATCAACATTTCAGGGTTCCTTATGTTTTTTATCAACCTATCATACAAAACTTTTATTCTTTTTTTCATTCTTATCTTCCTTTATATTTTATATTCTTCTTTATTAGTTCTCATATCTAAAGTTGCTTCCACAATCGCATCATCAATTGTTTTTATATCATCTGTTATCATACTATAACCTACAGCTGCACCAAATTCATATGGTAATGTTTTAAACTCTTTCTTTAATTTATTTGTATATGTCGACAATTGTTGCTCACTATATCCAACTAAATAAATCAAGAATTCGTTACCATCAGTCCTAATTATTTCCGTATTTTCTAGCTGTGTATTAACTAAAATACTTGCTGCTTTAACTATTAATTTATCTCCTGCTTCATGACCATAATTATCATTTACATACTTAACATTATTTAAATCGATAATAACTATAGCCTGTGGATATTTTTTAGAAGCATTCCAAGCCTTAATATTTAAATTTAAGTAATTCCTATTTTTCAATGATGTAAGCATATCAGTATATTTTTTACGTTCTTCTTTTCTGACTGTTTTAATTTTTTTCTTATTCTTTAATATGATATAAATTATTACAAACGATATTATAGGTATAAAAATAAGTGCCAAAATAATAATATATAGTTCTTCAAAAGAAAATCTATCTAGTAATGACATATTCAAACTATTTAATCCAGCATTTCTGTATCTATAGTATGAATTGGTATTAATAATATAATTAAATAAATTATAAAAATCATCATTATTATTTTTTATCATGAAATTATAATCGTTAGTCATTATGCCATTATATAAAACTTCATAATTCTTAAATTTACTATTTTTATATACATTATATATTTCTTTATCAATAATAAGAACTTCTTTATCACTCTTAGATAATAAATCATTTAAATTATCATAAGGCACAAGACTTGCTTTACTATTATCTCTAAAATAGTGATATAAAGCATTATCAGAAATTATACTAGCATCAATACCCTTTAAAGATTCAAACGAATTTATGACATATTCATTTTCTGGTTTTGATAATACCACAAACTCCTCTACAAATGTCGAAGTAGTTGCTTTATAGTTTTCATTACCATAATTATAATAATTAAAATATATATCTATTTCACCTTTATCAATAGCATTCTTCAAGTCCGCAATAGAATCATATTTTTGATATGTAAAATCAATGCCAGTAAGACGTTGCATTCTATTTATATATTCGCCATTAATTCCTGCTAAAGTTTTATCTATAGTTGTTTCATAAGGAGTATTTTCTACATATCCATATACATAGTTTTTAGAAAGTATGTCTGCCTTTGTTTTATCATTTATATTATTAGAAGAAATATAATAATTTAGTAGATTTTCATTATAAGAATTAACATAATTTTTATTTTTCCAATTATCATAATATTTTTTTATTATATTATTCAATCTTGTGTCTTCGTTACCCAATGTCAATACAATACGATTATTCATTTCTGTTAATGTATAGTTGATAAAATACTCATCACTAGCAATAGTTTTATCTAAGTACATTATATTAGGAATTATAATCATATTAACATTATCTGCATCTAGCGATGAAATTAATTCATCGATAGAATCATATGGTTTGTAAGTAATATTACTTCCTGTTTTTAAATAATAACTTATTTCTCCTACATCATCTGTAAAAACACCAATGGTAACATTCTTAAAATCGGTTACTCTATTAATTTTTACACTAGTTTTACCAACCGCAATATAAACATCATTAGCTAACAATAAATCATTGTCAGATATTTTTTCATCATTCTTTAATACACGAAAACGTAACCCATCTCCTTGAGGAGTTCCCGTTTTTAAGTATGGTATCACATTAAATTCTAAACCAGTATCTTCTTCAAATGAATTAACGAATTCATAAAAAACACCATTTTCTCCATAAATTGGATAATTACTAATTAATTCTAAGTCAACTACTGTGGATAAATTCTCTTTTATCCACTTTTTATCACCAACAGTAAGAGCATTACTGTCTTCCCTATTAAAATAATAATATAGTGATATAAAAACTATAATTGCTATTATTATAGGCAATAAAATTACTATTTTTTTATTCACTTTCATCTTTTGTCACCTGTCTATCTTTTGTCCAAGTAAATTTTTCTGCACCATTCTGTTTATAACCAATAATTGGGAAATCATTTAATTCGGCATTTTCCTTTTTTACAAATACTTGAATATCATAAAATGCTAATTGATCTTTATCTAAATAAGTAGATACAGTCTCCCCAATTTTTTTAGCATCCTCTTTATTTACATCATCCGCAACAGTAATAATAACATATACAATTTTACCTCTTAATTCAGTAGTAACTTTAGTAACTTTTTCGTTGGCTTCTAAATCTGTTCTAATGCTATTGTACACTTCATCATCAATTACAACATTTTCAATACCGTCTAATCTATTACCATATGCTTCTTTTCTACCACTAACGAAAAAAATATTATATATATATGCTCCTATTAATACCAAAATTGTAAATATAATAAGAATAAAAATGGTTAATCTATTTCTCTTTACATATCTCATATAGATACCTCCAATGATATAATTATACACTAGTATTGTATAATAATCAATTTTATAAAATTATTTTGATAACTCTTCTTGCAATATTTTATTTATTATAACTGGATCAGCGCTACCCTTAGTTTCCTTCATAACTTGCCCAACAAAATATTTAAAGATTCTCTCGTTACCATTTTTATATTCTAAAACATTATCTTGATTATTATCTATTATATTCTTAATAATCTTTTTTAAATCATTATCACTTATTTTTGATATCCCATGTTGCTCCAAAAGAGTTTTTATATCATTATTTGTTTCAAATAAATCAACTAATATTTCCTTAAATATTTTACTACTAATTTCACCCTTATCTAATAAATTGACAATTTCAATAAACTTACTTTCATTAAAACAGGTATCATCTATATTAACATTATTTTTATTAATATAATTAGCCATATCTCCAAGAAGTAAATTGCTAGCAATAACTAAATTAATTCCCTTATCTAAGTAACGATTTAAATAATCAGATAACTCCCTATTTTGTATAATTTTATTAATATTAATATCACTAATTCCACGTTCTAAATAAATTTCTCTTCTTTGACTAGATAACATTGGAATACCTTTAATAATGTTATTAATATACTCTGGTGTCAATTTTACAAAAGGAATATCAGCTTCGGGAAAATAACGATAATCATTACCAGTTTCTTTGACACGCATTAAAACGGTGGTATTGTTTTTTTCATTGAATCTTCTTGTCTCTTCATGTAGAATATTGTCATTTTCTAATAGTTCAATTTGACGCTTTGTTTCCATGTCAATTGCCAAGCCAACATTGCTTATAGATCCTATATTTTTTATTTCTATTTTCGTACCTAAATTAGATGTCTTACTAACTGATACGTTTACATCGCATCGCATACTTCCTTCTTCTATCTTACAATCAGACACATCAGCATATAATAATAATTCACGTAATTTTTCTAAGTACAAAACAGCTTCTTTGCTACTAGAAATATCAGGTTTTGTAACTATTTCAATTAATGGTACCCCTGCTCTATTAAAATCTAATAACGAACTATTATTATAGTGAATACTTTTGCAAGTATCCTCTTCGATATGAATATCATGAATACCAATTTTCTTTTTAACTCCATCAACATCTATTTCTACGTATCCATCTACACCAATTGGCGTTCTAGATTGGGTAATTTGATAACCTTTTGGTAAATCAGGATAGAAATAATTTTTACGATCAAAATGCATTAATTCATTAATATGACAATTAAGAACATATGCTGCCCTAATAGCTTTGACGATAACTTCTTCATTTAAAGTAGGTAAAGTCCCAGGATAACCTAAATCGACAACATTTACATGAGTATTAGCCATATTAGCATAACCATTGCAAGATGAAGAAAAAATTTTAGTATTGGTTTTTAATTCAGCATGGACTTCAATCCCTACTGTAGTTTTGTAATCGTTCATTATTTCACTCCTTTTGGCATTAAATCTAAATTCAACTTTTTCTCAATAAATGCTGCTAATTGGTACATCTTTGCTTCTTCAAAACTATTCCCAATTATTTGAAGACCAATTGGCAAATGATCTTTATTAAAACCAATAGGAACATTCATTCCTGGAAGTCCAGCCATATTTACAGGAATAACTAATATATCATCTAAGAATGTTTGTGAAGGGTTATCTAAATTATCATTAATGTTATATGCTACAGTTGTTGTATTAGGCCCAATAATTAAATCATATTTCTCAAAAGCCTTTTTAAAGCTTTTTCGCATATCATCACGAATTTGCAAAGCTTTATTATAATATGTAGTTGCATTTTTTCCACTAAGTAGATAAGATCCGACCATTATTCTTCTTTTTACTTCATCCCCAAAACCTTCTTGCCTTGTTCTTTTATATAAGTCATCAACATTTTTAGGATTATCGCATGAATAACCATAACGAACCCCATCAAATCTTGCTAAATTACTACTAGCTTCCCCCATCGCAATAATTTGATATAAAGTTACAGCGTTTTCAATATAATCAATATCAATATATTCAACAATTGCCCCATTATCTTGTAATAATTTAATTATATCATCGACATTATTTTTTATTTCTTTATCGACGATATCACTCATAAAGAAATATGGAACAGCAACTTTCATACCCCTTATATCTTTACCAATTAATCTAGTGTAATCTTCTACTTCATTATACGAAGATGTTAAATCATTATTATCATGACCACTTATAGCGTTAAGCAATAAAGCATTATCATATACGTTTCTTGTCATTGGTCCTATCTGGTCAAGACTTGATGCAAAAGCAACCAAACCATAACGAGATACTCGTCCATATGTAGGTTTCATCCCAACAATTCCGCAATAACTAGAAGGTTGGCGAATGGATCCTCCTGTATCACTTCCTAAAGCCAAGGGAACAAGTCTTGCCGCTACACATGAAGCGCTACCACCTGATGAACCACCAGCTATCTTAGTTTTATCCCATGGGTTATGAGGAGTTCCAAAATAACTAGTCCTACTAGTTGACCCCATGGCAAATTCATCCATATTGCATTTACCAATAATAATCATATTTTTATCTAAAACTTTTTCAACCACAGTGGCATTATAAATTGGTATAAAATTATCAAGCATATGAGAAGCACAAGTAGTTCTTAGATCTTTAGTCATTATATTATCTTTTATGGCAATGGGCATTCCAAATAATAAGTTATCTACTTCCTTATTTTCAAGTTCTTTAGCTTTTTCTAAAGCCCCTTCTTTATCTAAAGTAATAAATGCATTTAAATCAGCATTATTTTCAATACGTTCAAATGCTTCTGTAACTAAATCTATAGGTTTTATTTCCTTACTTTTTAACAAATTATTAATCTCATTTATACTTAAATCTAAATATTTACTCATTTAACATCACCGGTACTTCCACAAAGTTTCCATTATGATGAGGAACATTTTTCATTATTTCGTCTTGATTTAACATACTACCAACTTCATCAGCTCTTAATTCCGTATTATGATCATGTGGTGCGATTAATAAATCTTCATCATAGTTTTTTACCTCTTTAATTTTATCCACATCATCTAATAATTTTTTTAATTCTACTTGATACTTTTCAATTTCACTATCACTAATACCTATACGTGCTAAATTGGCAACATGTAGAACTTCTTCTTTAGTTAATTTATCCATTATATTTCCTCCAATACTTATACATTATACCATGTCTTTTAATAGATAGTAAATTAATTAGTATTTTCCAATAAAAAGATACTATTAATTCATAGTATCGATTATATCATTATAAATGCTATTAGCATCGCTAGAAACAACATATATTAAGTAATTACCTACTTCTTTATCTACTTTATTATCTAACAAATCCAATCTATCTGGAGCATAGGCTTCATCATATTCTTTTACCTTTTCAAAGTATGAATCCATAATTTCTTTAACATAACTTTTATCGGTGGTCTTAATTATTGCATAAAAATCACCATCACCATTTTGCTTAATTACATACTCTTCCATCTTAGTTAAATCCATACCATAAACATCTTCTAAAGTTTCTGGTAATATATCTTGCATATTGTTTAAAGTTGCTTCTACTTTATCAACAGCTTTGTTAATATCTAACTCGCTTAAATTCTTATCGTTACATCCTGTAATCACTAAAAAAGTTATTAATACTACTATTATTTTCTTTATCATAATTATCACTCCTCTACTGCGTGGGTATTAATATATTCTTTTACTAATTTTTGTCCATAATTTGTAAGATGGAAACCATCATTTATATAGTAACTAGGATTACCATAACCACTACTATCTTTTAATACTTCTTGTACATCTAAATATTTTATCTTATATTGGCTTGCTAATTCAAGTAAAATGAAATTACATTTATTAATTGCATTTTGATCAAAATGATCATTATTAATACCATTCTTTGTAACTGGATATATCGATGCTATTATTATATCTGTATCAGGACTTACCTTTTTTATTTTTTCAATCATAGAAGATGCATTATCAGTAAATACTTTATCAGTTATCCATAATGAACTAAAACTACCAAAATTTAAAATTATTCTTTTAGGCTTATATTTTTCTATAGCGTTTATCAAAGTCATAGTTGTATTATAGCCATACAAATTTAGCTCTAAATAATGCATACTTTCAGCGTTGATACAAGGTGATGCCCAAGCATTTTCCCCTTTAACAACACCATATTCATACATATTTTTTATATTAGAATCACCAATCATAATAATGTTATTAAAGTAATCATCACCATAATTTTTAGTTTCTTTTAATTTTACTTCATCATACCATCCTGCTAGCGAATACTCTGAAATGCTCATAGTACTAGGATTTTTTCTTACCACATTAACTTTTCTTGATACTATGCTCTTATTACCACTACTATCAACTGCTTCATAAGTAATTTTATATTCACCTAATTTACTAGTATCAACTTCTCCCTTTATTATTACTTTATCAGTTATATCACCATCGACATTATCAATAGCTGTAAAACCTTTTTCCTTGTATTCTTCATCGATTGTAACATCAATACTATTTCCTTCAGTTAAAGTTATCTTAGGCCCTACAATATCGCTTACTGTTATAGTTCTTACTTTCTTTATTTTATAAAAAAGAAAATTATAGTAATAAGTAATCTTATATGTTCCTATATCAGATAAGACACTACCAGATACTTTTATATCATTAGTAATATCTTTATTAAAAATATAGGCTTTATAACCTGGTTCACTAAATTTATTTCCATAATTAGAAACCATATTTGAATCTCCAACCAGTCTTATATTTACAAATAGATATGGAGAAATTGAAAGCAAAACTAGTATAATTATAAAAAATATAATAATTAAAAATCTCTTTTTTATTTTTAACCTCTTTTTCATTCTTACCTCTACTATTAATTAACTATTAATACTTAGTATTCCTAAATCCTTATCAATAGTTAAAACATTATATAAAAATAATACATCACTTATACTGTTTTTGGCAATATAATCATTAATACTTTTATTATAAATTCTTGGATCAATAACATGAATTTTTTTATAATGCCTAGTTATCAAAGGTATAAAACTGTTAGCATAACTATCTTTTATAATTAACAATTCTTTATTACTATTAATATCATTATTAACAACAGTTGTTAAAGCATGATTACCATCTAAAAAATATGAATATTTATCTTTTTCATTTAAATATTTATCACTATACATGGTATTAGATACTTCCTCTTCATCATAATAAACATCATAATTATAGTCATCAATTATTTTTTCAATAGTGTCTGGTTTTAATGTTTTATCAATAACTTTGGAATATAATGTCCCATAAAAATTTTCATTTACAGTAATAAATTGATATTCATTAGGAACTATATTATATACTTCACAAAATTTTAAATAAGCTATATAAGCTCCATATGTAGTCCAATGATGATCGGTTTTATAATATAAACCTTTATCTTTATTATTTATTAAGCTATCTATAACATCAATAAAATTTACCTCTAATTCATTTTTATATTTATCAATAGTATCTTTTTCGCTAATATCTATTTTATATGGCATTTTATCATTGTATATGTAAATACTTGTAGGAGCAAGAAGGAAATTTATATTAACATTACTGTTAGCCTTAGCAAATTTGTTGACAATTCTTATAATTCTATCACTATTTTCTTCTTGCAAAAATTCTTGTAATAAGTACCCATCTTTACCAAAATAAACATCATTTTGTTTTTTCATTCCTACTAATTTAAAGACATTCGTTTTTATATTTAAAAATTCTTCTCTTAAAGGAAAATGATCTTCCACATATTTTTCTATTTTAGTCATATAAGAACCATTTAAAATGTTATTTAAATTAAAGGTTGGAAAATTCGATAAATATCGATTTTCATTAGCTGAAAAAGTTTTTTTAGGTAAAACAAGGAATAGTATTAAAAAGCCAAGAATAACGATAGATACTATTATTGAAACAATTTTTTTCATAGCTACCTCCCCTAAAATCTAAAATATAAAAATGGATTATATGAATCACTTACTAATAAGGAAATAGAAATTATAAATAATAAAAGGTAGATAATACCCACAATTATTTTGGTAATTTTATTAATTTTTATTTTATTAACAATAGGTGTGGAAAAAATAATTCCCAATATAATAAATATAAAATAATTTTTAAAATAAAATATAAAACTATTATCAATTATCATACTATTAAAAAACATTTTTCCTGTGTAGAATCGTAACAAATTAACGTCTTCAAATGCAAAAATTAACCACCCAATAATTATTAAAATAATAGCATAAATATGTTGAACAAAATTAGGACATTTGGATAATAATTTTTTTAAAAACATTTTTTCAATTATTAAGATAATACCAAAATAAAGTCCCCATATAATATAATTCCAACTAGCTCCATGCCAAAATCCTGTCAATAACCACACAATTAAAATATTTCTAATATTAACTATTTTACTACATCTACTGCCTCCTAAAGGTATATAGACGTAATCTCTAAACCAAGTGGATAATGACATATGCCACCTACGCCAAAACTCAGTAATTGTTTTAGAAATATATGGATAATTAAAATTTTGAGGATAATTGAATCCTAACATTTTACCTAGTCCTATAGCCATATCTGAATAACCAGAAAAATCAAAATATATTTGTAATGAAAAACAAATAATTCCTAACCAAGCACTTAGTAAAGAAATAGAACTACTACTAGATATTAACGAAAATAAATATCCAACATTATTAGAAATTAACACTTTTTTAAATAATCCCGTCAAAAATTTAAATAATCCTTCGCAAAATCCATTAAAATTTATTGTTCTTTTTTTTAATTCAACATTAATATCTTGATACCTTACTATAGGTCCTGCAATTAATTGGGGAAACATAGCTACATAAGTCATAAAATTAAGAAAATTTTTTTCAGCCTTAACATTTCCTAAATAGACATCTATTGAATAGCTCATTGTTTGAAAGGTAAAAAAACTTATTCCAAGTGGTAAAGCAATCTTAGGTATATGTATATTAAAACCTAATAAATTAATATTATCCACGATAAAATTACTATACTTAAATATTCCTAAAAGTGATAAATTAATAACAATTGAAGTAATTAAGAAGATTTTCTTTTTACTTTTATTATCATGATATCTATTAATTAATCTTCCATTAATATAGTCAACAATTGATGAAAAGATTAATAACAAAATGTAAACAGGTTCACCCCAACTATAAAATAATAAACTAAATAATAATAAAATAAAATTTTTAGCTTTGAATGGTACTAAATAATAAATAATTAAAAATATAGGCAAAAATAAGAATAAAAATATTAAACTGCTAAAAACCATATGCACTCCTTTAATATGTTTTATAAAAAGATAAAAAGTATAAAATGCCTATATTAATCTACTGTTCTTTTCCAAAGTCCATGCTTATTACAAAAAGAATATAAGGTAGCTCCTTTTATATAAGGAAAAATAATTTCTTCTTTTTCTTTATTTAAGTGGTGCACTATTTCAATATTATCTTTTTCTAAAGAAACCCAAGCAATATAATGTTCTGTATCCATAACATGATCTACTGATATTTCCATTTTTTCTCCAATTACTTTATAATTAGGGATGTGTTTCTCTTTTGCTCCATCACTAGAATTAGGAATTACATCACTCATTGTTTCTCCACAGCAAACAAATCCACATTTGCAATGGCAATCTTCTTCAACTTTTACTAAAGCCCCACAATTTTTACATTCTTTTAATATCATAAATATCACCTTACTATTTTTAAAATTTCTGTAACTTCATCTTCAACATTGTAACTAATTGATAGAACGTTCCCAACACTTATAAATGGTAAATATTTGTCATCTATTTTAATAGATGCTCTATACTTTTTATCATCGCTATCAATAAAATAATAATACGTATTACCATCTATCATCGAAGTATATACACTTTTTATTGTAATTTCTTTTTTAAGCATTTGATTATTATCGACAATAGGATTAGTCATTAAATAATTTCTTGCTGCTTCATTAATTCCTTTAGCAGAATCGGTAACTACAACTCGTTGATAATTTTGAACATCGACAAATGCATACATTTTTACAAGTCCAGCATTATCCTTTAAAGATATTAAGTATGTAGGCCTTCCCTGTAAATTAATTAATAATGGAAATGTTGATGTATAATTCATCTGTTGAACTTGCCCTTTAGCACTTTCCATTGCTGAATATTCTTCAGCTCCAGGGACTTGATAATAAGTTGTTTCTTTAGTACGCATATTGCAAAGAATAAAACCAACATTTGATTCATCACTAGCTACGGAAGTAATCCCAGTATATAAATATACATCATCATCCATAGTTAAATAATTATAACCATCTGTAGTAACTACTACATTCTTTTGACCAAATAGCGAATTAAGGAATCCATGTTTATATATTCCCCAATCATCTACTTGCTGTAATATCAAGGATGCATTATAAACATGATCAACCCATGTAGGAATATCAGAAACTTTATATTTTTTACTATTACCAGTAATAGGATCAAGAATAACTACACCTGATATTTCTTCTCTTAAGCCAACACCACTATATTTAATAGTAGGTACAATCCAATATGGATTACCATCATTGTCTAATTCAAAGTTTGCTTGACCAAATATTTCTGTTGGATAACTAAATCTTAGTTTTCTATTCAAATCTTCACTAAACATTGCCGATGGCATATATTTCATACCTTTTTCTAATTTTACTAGATTACTTTTTCCATCAACGGAATTAACAATAATATATCCTTTAATTCCTTCTTTATGATTCGTAAAATATTTAATAATACCAGAATATTCTAAAGGAGTAACTCTTACTACTTCATTATTATAATTAATTTGCGTATATAAAGAAGAAACATAGAATTGAGAAACTAAATCTGTCATTTCTCCCATTACCCTATCGCCTAATTTACTACTTGAATCTTTATCTAATAAAGGAATAGTATCAAAGTCAACTTCTTTTACTTCTGTATTAAAGTCTCCATCTTCATTTATTTTTATTCTTTTTGAATAATTAGATGATTGAAAAACAGGACACAAAATAAAATTAACTGCAAGAATTCCTATAAATATAATACCTGCAATTAGGTATCCTATTTTCCAGCTGCTATTATAAGCTCTCTTTTTTAAATAACCTGTTTTATAGTCAATAGACACTAAAAGTTTTGTTATTGATACCATTAAAACAATCATAAGTAGATATGCCCAGAAACCCGGACTATGTATATTAATAGCTGGCAAAAATAAATAGTAAGTAACTCCTATAAATACTAGTATAAATAATATACTAATTAACAATATTTTTTTATTTTTCATACTGTCATCTCCAGTAACATTATAACAAATTATCATTCAAAAGTCTATTAGTGTCAAAATAGTATTATATAAAGCAAAATTTCTTTAAATTTAGTATTGACTTTATTGTTGGATATGCTATAATTCTAAATGTCTACTTATTTGCGGACGTAGTTCAATGGTAGAACCTTAGCCTTCCAAGCTAACTACGTGGGTCCGATTCCCATCGTCCGCTCCATTGACGAATCTGTTCGAACTTTTCGGACATTGATATATAAAAATCAATCGAGTGATTGATTTTTTTGTGTTCTAACCCACGCATAACTTGGAAGTCATACAAAGAAATCATCCTAAAGGAAGGATGGTGTTTATGATTAAAATACTTAAGCAAGAAATACCCTTTGAAAAGTCTTTAAAACAAAGATTAGAATTTATTTGTAAGTTTTCCTACTTTCATTAACGGAAGCATTAGAAAGATTGATAAATCTAATCTTAACTATGTAGAACATCATAGAATTATTATCAAAAAAATATAAAAAAGATTAAGTGTGTAAGTATTTTTATTTAAGTAAAGGTTTCCACAATAGGAAGTAAGTTATTACTTCTTTTTTATTGAAATAATAATACCTAAATATTATTTAAATGCTATAACTTGGAAAATTTCAGATTTAGTTAAACCATCGGATTAACATTAATAAAGATATAAACGTAAAAAAAAATACATCGCTATTAGAATTAGCTTTGTATTTTTTTTATAAAGTTATTTTAACTTTCCCGCTTTTTGGGAGTGAGCAAATTTCAATTCTGGACTATCAATAAAAAGACTAATAACCTCGTCTTGATGTTCTAAAACAAATTTGTGCCTCCTATCAGCAGCAAAATGATCACTACCAAGGATACTATCAGCGTCGCTAGGAGATAATCGTCTACATAAACCACTAAAACTATAATATAAAGACGTCATACTTATTTCTGAAATGTGAGTATATTTGCGCATAGCTTTAACTTCGTGAGCAGATAATTTTTTATGTCTTTTTTTTATTTGCTCTAGCTCTTTACCAACAGTGGTTACTTTTGCTTTATCTGGTCTCATACTGTAACTACTTAAAGCATAATCTGCGCCTAAACCTGTGTTTGATAAGATAACTTTTGCCATTTGCATTTTTTCTTTGGTTTCGCTTGGTATTGCTGGTTTCACGATAGCATACTTTCTTGCAATTTCAACAAATTTTGGATGTTGTGTTGCTTCTAGTGCATCTAATACAACCTCAGTTTTTCTCTCTTCTTCTTTGTCCCGGAAAAGCCAATGAACTGCGGAGAATGGTTCCTTTGTATCTTTCAAAGCTATATCGCCTTTTATCCATTTTTTTTCATCAGAAGTCATACCTTCATATTTAGAAGGATGTACTTCCAAATCCTGCTTTATTTCTAATCTCTTACTTTCCAATTCATTATAAAAAGCCTGAATTTCATCATTAGTCATTTTCTTCATCATCATCACCTACCTCATTAAGTATTTTTTCATAATATTTAATTACTGAATCATATTCTTTATCGTCTTCAATATTCCTTACAATAGGTATACCATCATCAGTGATATTAAGTTTGGCAAAATAAATGTCATCTCCTTCTTGAGCATTTTCATTCTCGCAAAGAACCGCATACTCTTGTTCACCCATAAGAAAACGCATAAGAATATTTCCATCTTCAAACTGAATTAAACTATCGCCCATATTCCCTCCTAATTATATTTTTATTATAGCTCATCAACATTACCATGTCAATAAAATAGCTACATATTGACATTATAATTGACAAATAATTTGATAATTAAAATGATCTTATATATTATTCAAATGAACACTCAAAAATTGCAATATGAATCAAATTCTCTGTAATTTACGACACCATACTCATTCATAGAATCTCTTACATCTTTATCATCTCCGCATCTTAATTATATCTAAAATAAAAGTATACACTTTTTTGTGTACACTTTTATCTTACAACTTCACTATTTTAATTTTCTTTTTTCGCCTATTTCATTATTAATAGCATAGTTTGAAACTGCTCTAAAATTTTCATCATATGGATAAAATTGTTGACCAAATTTAAGCCACATAGTTGCCCACGAAGCACCTTCTTTAAGTAATTTTTGAACTAACTCATTGTTCATTGTATCATTACCTTCTTGTTTATCTAAATAAACACAGCCTTCTTCATCATATAATTTGCTTTGTAAATCACATTCTAATTTATCACAGTGATAAGCAAAGATTGATTCTTTTGTATTATGGGCATCAAATTCTAAAAATAATGCTTCAATTTGATTACCATCTAGTAACCCACTTAATATTTTATGTACTGCTTCGTGTTCTAGTATTTCTTTTTTCTTTTTTGATATTTGGAATTGAGTTAAATCACCAATGATAGTCTCGCCAAGTTCGTGAACAGCCAACATATATATAACTTTCAGAATGTCAACATCATATTGATATTCTGATTTCATAGCAATAGCTAACATTTGAACCCCAAAAATATGTTCAGCAACACTCTCAATTCTTTCTCTTTGAACATGCCAATCTTTCCAGCCAGTTCTAATTATGTCCTTTAATCTATTACATATTACATAATAGTTAATCACATTTTGTTCTTTAGACATATAGCCCCTTCTTTCTTGATATGTAATTATAGCATTGTGGTTAAATTTAAACAAGTGATAACTTTTATTGTAATATAATTTTAAAACAAAAATATATAAATAAAGAATTGAAAACCTGTTAGTTATAGATATCTTCCACTATTGCTCCATCGACCAAACTGCTTAAGTTTTTGAACATTTAAATATAATCAAAAATTCACATTATCTTTTTTCCTTCATGTTTCTCAGTCGTTTGCTTAAATAAATTATAATCATTTAATATTTTATAGGCACTAGAATAATCTATTTTGGAGTAGTTTAATGTTTTCTTTATAATAACGGTGAAGCCACCATAGGAATCCATATTGGCATAATATTTTTTATTAAATTCTTGTAATATAACAATCATATTTTTCTAAAATACATTATTTTCAAAAATTATGCACATTGATTGCTTACTTTTAATACATAAACATTTAAAGCAATCGTAATTTTTTCAATATTTTTATTGCAATCATAATTTTTTGATAATGGGGTCATATTAATTAAATTTAACATAGATTCTTCATCTAATTCCTTTTGTTCATTTATAATGTATTTTTTTAATATAATATAATTTTTATTTATATTTTTTTCGATTTGCAATTCATTTTCATATTCTTTAATGTTTAAAATTTGTCTTAATTCACATAAATATTCTTTCTTAGGTGTTACTTTAATTATAATTCCGTCTTGCTTTAATATCCTGTTCATTTCTTTTTCGTTAGATGGAGATAAAATGTTTAATATAACATCTGTACATTCGTCTTTTAACGGCATATAATTTAAGTCTGCAACCAAAGGAATAAAGTTGTTACTAACATAATTAGTTGAACATTCAATACCTACTTTTGATATGTCAGTTCCTACAATAAATGTTTGATTATCATTTATTAAATTCAAAATTATATTATCATGAGTGCCATCACCACATCCCATATCAACTATTAATTGTGAAGTACCTTTTTCTTTAATAATTTGTGATAACAAACTATGAAGTTCACTATAAAATCCCTTACTTATAAATTCAGTTCTATTTTTAAACAAATTTATGTCATATGTATTATCAATTCTTAACTTATTTTTTTTCAAAAGCGTGACATAACCTTTTTTGGTAATATCATAGCAGTGATTTTTATCACAAATTAATGAATTATCAGAGATTTTAATACTATTATGACATATTGGACATCTAAAGATTTTCGTAATAATAACATTTGATAAATTTTCTTTGGTATATTCAATCTTTCTTAGCATACAGATCACCATCAATTTGGTAATATTATACCACTCTTCCTTTAGTATTTAAAGAAAAACACTGACCATCACATAATTATTTAATCCAAAACTTTATTTGTATGTATTGACAATTGTTTGTGACTATAATATAATCAAATTAGCAGTTAAAAAAGAAGAGTGCTAAAAGGAGAGATAATATGAAAGAATTTAAAGCTGAATCAAAAAGATTAATGGAGTTAATGATTAATTCAATTTACACAAATAAAGAGATATTCTTGAGAGAGATTATCTCTAATGCATCGGATGCTATCGATAAATTGCATTATAAATCTTTAACTGATAAAAAAATAAAAGTTAATAAAGAGGATTTTGCTATAATTATTAAAGCTGATAAGCAAAATAGGATTTTAACAATATCAGACAATGGTATTGGTATGACTAAAGACGAATTAGAAAGCAACTTAGGTACTATTGCTAAAAGCGGATCTTTTGATTTTAAAGAACAAAATAAAAAGAAAGACAATATTGATATTATTGGACAATTTGGTGTAGGTTTTTATTCAGCCTTTATGGTAGCATCAAAAGTAGAAGTAATATCTAAATCATACGGAACGGATGAAAGTTACTCTTGGATTTCATCAGGAATTGAAGGTTATACAATAAAAAAGAGTGATAAAAAGGATTACGGAACAGATATTATTTTAACAATTAAAGATGGCGAAGAATACGACAATTATTTAGAAGATTATGAAATTAAAAACTTAATAAAAAAATATTCGGATTATATAACCTATCCAATAAAAATGGAAGTTACGGAAGATAAAAAAACTAAATTAGAAACAATTAATAGTTTAGTTCCATTATGGAGACGTAATAAAAAAGACATTAGTGAAGAAGAATATAATACCTTCTACTCTGATAAATTCTTTGATTATGAGAAACCTTTGAGTCATATTCATACGAAAGCAGAAGGTACACTTGAATACAATTCTTTAATATATATTCCATCTCATGCTAGTTACGATTATTATTCAAAAGAATATGAAAAAGGTCTTCAATTATATTCTAACGGTGTTCTAATAATGGAAAAATGTGCTGACTTAGTACCAGATTATTTTAGCTTTGTCAAAGGTGTTGTTGATTCTCCTGATTTATCGCTTAATATTTCAAGAGAAACACTACAACAAAATAGAGTTTTAATAACTATTGCTAACAATATTGAAAAACATATCAAAAACGAATTAATAAGTATGCAAAATGAAAAAAGAGAAGATTATCTAAAATTTTGGGAAGCTTTTGGATTACAAATAAAAGCTGGTATTTATAGTAGCTATGGAATGGACAAAGATAAACTTCAAGACTTACTAATGTTTCATTCTTCAAAAGAAAATAAATTAGTTACTTTAAAAGAATATTTTGATAACAATAAAGATGAAAAATCAATATATTATGCTTGTGGTTCTTCCATCGATCAAATAAAAACTCTACCACAAGTAGAAGCATTAATTTCTAAAGATAAAGATGTCTTATTATGTTCTAGTTATTTAGATGAATTTGTCTTTAAAGTAATGAGCAAATATGAAGATAAAGAATTTAAAAATGTTTGTTCAGACAATATTGACTTAGAAACAGAAGATGATAAAGAAGAACTAAAAAAATTAAATGATAATTCACAAGATTTATTAACATTAATGAAAGATGGACTTGATGTTAAAGACGTTAAATTTACAAGTAGATTAAAAAATCATCCTGTTTGTTTGTCAACTACTGGTGAAATATCTGTAGAAATGGAAAAAGTAATGAATGCAATGCCAACCAATGAATCTATCAATGCTCAAAAAATATTAGAAATTAATTACCATCATCCAATAGTTCAAAAACTTCAAGATTTATACAAAAATGATAAAGAAGAACTAAAAAAATATAGTAAAGTATTATATGCACAAGCTCGTTTAATAGAAGGATTACCTATTGATAATCCTACAGAAATAGCTAATCTTGTCTGTGATATACTTGTTAAATAATATTAAAAGGATTATTCCAATTTAGTATTTACTTTTGGGATAATCCTTTTTTTATTAAATTCTACTGCATCATTTTAAATTAGAAATTTTATATTTTCTTATTTTTATTTGCATCGTTTTCATATTTTTTTAATTCTTCATCTTCTAAAAATTTATAATTAGTTTTGTTATAAAGAGTCATAGGTAAACTTTCTCTAAATTCTATTTCTTTAGGAATGGAATAAACTGCTAACTCTTTTTTACATAAATCTTTAATTTCCGATTTCAACTTATTAGATGGTTTAACACCTTCTTTTAATACTACAAATGCTTTAGGAACATGCATTTTATATGGATGAGGAATGCCAACAACACATACTTTACTAACATCATCATGCTTTAAAATAGTCTTCTCTATCATTGAAGGATATACATTAAAACCAGATACTACTATCATTCTTTTTAACCTAGAAGTAAAATATACAACCCCGTTAGGAGAAATATAACCAAGATCACCTGTATGTAGCCAACGTTTACCATCTTTATGAATTTTAATAACTAAATTAGTTTCTTCTTCATTATTCATGTACCCCATCATAAGCGTTGGTCCATTTACACAAATCTCTCCTTCTTCACCAAATGGCAATTCTTCCATTGTTTCTGGGTTACAAATTTTATAATTATTTCCAACCATTGGAATACCAATACTTCCTGGTTCATTAGTTCCAGGAAAAGTATAAGCAGTAGCAGCAACACTTTCTGTCATTCCATAACCTTTTAAAATATTAACTTTAGCACCATGTTTATGTAAAAAGTTATTAATTCTTGTTTCAGCTTGAATAGAAAGATAGTCACCACCACTTATAATATATTTTAATTGTGACATATCAACATTATCAAATTTAGGGTTAGACATCATACCTTCCCACAAGGTAGGAACTCCTAATATTACATGTGGTTTATCGTTTTTCCATATTTTATAAAATCGATTTGCATTGTACTCTGGCATAAGAATCGTTTCAACCTTAAGACAAATAGGGGTATGAATACAAATACCTAATCCAAACCCATGAAAAATAGGAAGTACAGTAACTATCTTATCTTTTGGTCTAACATCAATAACATTAACAGCACTTTGCTGAGCAAGAGCATTAAAACTATAATTTGAAATCATTATTCCCTTAGGTGTTCCTGTAGTTCCACCACTATGAAGTATTAAAGCTAAATCTTTACTATTCACTTTAGCGTGATATTCTCTTAAATTAGATATTCCATATCTCATAAATTTTTTCCAACTCATGTATGAAGTATCATTAAATAAAGGTCTTTTTGTTTTAATACTGCGAGTTAAAGTATATCCAATATTTAACCCAAATGGCATACTTTCTTTTGGAGATACAAGAATTGTTTTGTATACAAGAGTTTCTGGTATTATTTCTTTTAATTTATCATAGTTAAAGTCAACTAGAAATAAATATCGTGATTTTGATTCGTGTAAATAAAATTTAACCTGTTCTGGACTGGAAAGAGGGTGAATAATATCAACTACAGCTCCAATTTTATTACAGGCATAAAAAATATAAATAGCTTCTGGCATATTTGGCATACAAATAGTAACAACATCTTTTTCTTTAACACCAAATTCTCTCAATGCCCTAGCACAAATAGTTATGTATTTAAAAAAATCATTATAACTAATTCTATTTTCAAAATAATTTAAAACAATATAATCCAAATCATTTCCTACTTCATCTGCCATATAGTCATAGATTGATTTATTTGTAAATTGTATAGATTTTTCTTCACGTGAATAATAGTCCAACCAAGGTTTATTTTCACCTTTTTTCTTAAATAATTTAAAGAAAAAATTACTTATTCTTCCCATATTTGTTCTCCATTTCTATTTTCAATATCAATATTATTTTTTTATATTTCATTTCATATTTTAAATTATTATTATTTATTTTACAAGGGTTACCCAAATTAATAATTAATTTTTAAAATATATATTTTAAGTTACATTAACAGCACTATACACTTCATTTTATATTTTATTATTCATAAATAATGATAATGATAAAATTCAGTACCTATATAAATATCATATTAAAATTAATTTATAAGTACAGCAATAAAATACTTGTTATTTTTGCGGATCAATACTTTTTCTTATTTTAAAATCAGGAAAAGCTTTTTGTATATGTTTGAAGAAAATTGAATTTTTTTCTATCCATTTGATAACATCTTCACGAATTTTTTCTGTACTATCTTTTCTTCTATTTTTAATATTAGTTTTAATTTTATTCATTACATGAAAAGAAATCATATTATCCACTAAATAAATCAAAATTAAAAAAATGCACAATATAAACCTAACAGTAGGATTTATTAAATCAATTATTTTGACTAAAAAAGGATTTATAACGTAAAAACAAAATGTTCCTAAAATACCAAATGGTATCATGGTTTCTAAACATACACGTCCATTAATATTATATCTTTTGTTTGAATAATCCCACCATCTTGCATTAAATATTTTTTCCATTAAATAAGAGGTAATATATTCAAGTATTGAACAAATCAAAACTGATTTTAAAAATACAGATAATATATCATGAGTATTTTCCCCAATTAAAAATAATATTCCTAGAACTCCATAACCATATATAGGACAATATGGACCTATTAAAAAACCTCTATTAACAAATTTTTTATTTTTAATTAAAGTTATAGAAACTTCCATAATCCAACCTAGAAAAGAATATATCATAAATAATAAAAAACACATTATAAGTTTATTAACCATATTATTTACCCCTACTATCATTTTTTCTTTATTAAGAATTATTACTTTTTTTAATTATATCACTTTGCCCATTTTTTTAAAACACATATCAAGTTATTTTTATATACATGTTAAATCCTATTTTATATGACATTTTAATAGTTAAACAAAAAAATGATTATGAACTGTCAGGTTTAAAGGCAGTCATAATCTTTCATTGTATTTCTTATTGGCAATTTATAAATTTCTTACTTTTTTCTAATATTTTTTCATTTGGTGTATTAGAAATTTCATTAATTATTTGTGAAAAATTAGAATTAGAATTATTAAATTCTTCGCTTATTTGTTCATAAACTTTAGTAGGTATAAACTTTTCTAAAATAGATATATCAGCGGGCCTATTTTTAATAAATTCAATTTCATCAAAACGATTTGTCGTATACAAAAAAGAAATATTTCTTAGAAGTAATCTACCTAATATATCAGGAAAAGAATATAAATTTCCATCTGTTAGTATATTTTTACAGATATATCTCAAACGTTTCAATGTTTCTACACTTTTATTAGTTTGATTCTGTTGATAAATAAATTTTAAAACTAAATTAGCAAGATCTCCTTCGGGAATTAAAAATTGTGACTCCGATGTAGGAAAATGATACTCATCTACCATAGAAGGACAATTACTTTGCAAATATTGTTGAATTATTGAAATATTTTTCTTTTGAATAAAATCGTTTTGCTGATAACAATTAAGAGCAATTAAATTAGAATCTAAAAAACAAGAGGCAAAATATGGATGACAAGTGGTATATGAGGCTTCAAAAACTCGTAGAGAAGAATATCGTTTTAAAAAACTTAGATTAATTTTATCAATAGACATTAAATGCTGATATATTTCGTCAACTCTCTTCTTAAATAAATCATTATTCCTTCTTTTACTAGTTGACTCATTGTAAAAGAAAGATATATCCAAATCAGAAAGATTAGTAATTAAATTATATTTTTTTAACAAACCATATGAGCCTTGAATAAAATATTCATCCTCATAATTAGATAATGATTCCAACATCATTGAATAAATATAATCTTCTAATAATAGTTGTACTTGAATATGCATTTTGGTTTCAATTTCAGTTAGTATTTGATCAAAATATTTTGAATTTATAAATAATGGTAATTTTTCTTCTTCAATTTCAACTGTTTTCCCTATTAAAAGTGGTCTATAATCTATCGTCTCACAAGCAACGTTTTTATAATTGTCAGAAAAAAAAGACAATTTATCATGAATATGGCCATGGTAATTAAGTTTATGAATAGACTTTTGAAATTCATTCACAATTAAATTAAATTGCAAATTATCTTTTTCGCCTTCAATCAATGGCTCATGAGATAAATATATGTCATCCATTTTTATTGGCATTACAAAAACACTTTCAAATCCTAAGGAAGGATAATGCTTTACTAAATCTACAGAGTCATGATTACCTAATATTAAATATTTATGTCCATTCATTTGTGATAATGCTTCTTTAATATAGCTATTTTTAAAGCAAAAGTCACCGAGAAAAATCACTATGGCATCTTTTCCTACTGTTTCGTTATGTTGCTTAATAATATGTTGATTCATCTCTAGCACATCTGAAAACTCTTTACGCGTATAATTAATAATATTACTATGAAAAAAATGCTGATCTCCAATTACGTATATATTCTGATTAGGATGTTTTTGGCATAACATTTTGTATATATCTTGTGTCATAGAAGAAGCCATACAATATATCCCCCTTTACTTAAAGCATATACTAACACATTATTGAAAATAAAGTCAATAAATTATCTTTTATATAAAAAAAAACAATATATCATATAATTCAATATTGTTTTTATAATTACGCGATTTGCATTATAACTAAATGTGCTGAAACAGGGTTAGTACCACCAGCAGTTGGCGTAATAATTAATGCTGGGGTATTTCCAGCTGGATTGCGTACTGTTAAAACAGAATTGGAAACCGTAGTATTTATAATAGAGATACCAACTATTTGTGATGAGCCGGTGGCTCTACCAACAACAGTATATGCTAATGGATTACCATTTAAAGTTAATTGTAACTGCCCAGGTACAGTAACCGAAACTTGGAATAAAACTTGATAACTACCTATATTAGTTAAATTAAATGAAGTAGCAGTTAATCTTTCAATTCCTGAATTACTATTAGGTCCATCGTTAGGAAAACTTACATCTGCACCAGCTGCAACGGTTGCCGAATTATCAGGCGGCATTAATGCATAAAAGTCAGCGAAAGAATTAACTCCGCCAGCAGGTCCTGTTGGGCCGATTGCACCTGCTTCACCTGTCGGACCTGTTGGACCAATTGCTCCTATTTCTCCTGGTATTCCTTGCGGACCTTGTAATCCTTGAACTCCCTGTTCACCAGTTGGACCCATTGGTCCCGTTGGTCCTTGAATTCCCGCTATCCCTGGAATTCCTTGAATACCTTGTGGTCCGGTTGGACCTATTTCCCCTTGTATTCCTTGTGGACCTTGTATGCCTTGAACACCCTGTTCGCCAGTTGGGCCGGTTGGACCCATTGGTCCCGTTGGTCCTTGAATTCCCGCTATCCCCGGAATTCCTTGAATACCTTGCGGACCAGTTGGACCTACTTCTCCTTGTATTCCTTGTAATCCTTGCAGTCCCTGAATACCCTGTAAACCTGTTAATCCCATAGGTCCCATAGGACCGGTTGGACCAGGCTTACCAGTTGCTCCAGTTGGTCCGGTTGGACCACCAGCTGGGCCAGTTGGACCCGTTGGGCCAGGTAAACAAGACACAATTCTGCAACAATTTAATTTACTATGACAATTTTGATCATGCACAATGATTCATCTCCCAAAATATTTTATGCACATTCATAATAACTGCCATTCTAATATAAAAAACAAATCAAAATATGATTTGCTATTACATTACAAAGTATTTATTTTAATTCGAAACCATCCTTAAACGCATTACCAACTTTTTCTGTTACTTTATAATATCCATGAGTAAATGGATCAAAAGCAATAGCTTCCAATTTAGTAATATCTACATTATTGTTGTCCATTATTGACTCATCTACCAAAACATTTACAATTTTGCCAATTACTCCATAACTATACTCATCATCTTGACATTTTATAAATTCACATTCCATACAAATGGGAAATTCATTAACAATAGGAGCATTAACTAAATTTGATTTCGTTGTCGTCAATCCACTTTTTTCAAATTTATTAATCGTATTATTTCCAGACACAACACCAAAATAATCCGCTTCTTTTACATGTTTCGCATCAGCAATGCTTACAGTAAAAGCTCCTTTTTCTTTAATATTTTTTGTCGTTTTATGATTTTTAGATAAATTTAGTAATATTTCATTTTTTTCTAACATAGTACCCCATGCAGCATTCATGACGTCTACACTACCATCTTCATTATAAGTAGCAACCATTAAAACTGGCATAGGAAATATTGCTTCTGTTGTTTTAATACTTTTTTTCATAAAATTATCCCTCTTTCATTATTATTTTATCACTAATTAATTCCAATAGCTGTATCTACTGGTAAAGCAATACATACGCCTTTACCTGGAGTTTTAATACCAACTTCTTTCGTTATTTCTTCCATAACTTTATTTTTTATTTTATCTTCAACTATATTCAATACTAGTTCCCTACCAGGTTCTATTTCAAAACCAAATAATTTTACTGCCTCTTTGTTACCTAATCCTCTACCTCTAATAACTGTACCACCTTGAGCGCCCATGCGTTTAGCAGCATCCATAACTTTATTTAAGTGACCTTCTAGAACAATCGTAATAATTAAATAATATTTGTTTTTTTCATTCATATTATCTACCTTCTTCTCATCTTCTTTATCTTCAAACCCATCAAGTAAAAATTTGTTAGCACTCATTATTGGTACTGTGAAAGTAATTCCTGTACCAGGATTTACTATGTTTAAACTTTTACTAATTTGATTTAATATTTTATCTTCAGCATAATCAGGTATAATAGCTAAATTAATGTGTTTTTTTGTTTCAATCAATCCAAAATAATCTAATAAACTAGGAGATGCAGTACCAATACCATAAGTAACAGTTTTCAATTTAATATCATTTTTACGATATATATCCTTTAGCTTTTCTTCCTGGCCTTCATTAGAAATAACAAATAACAGTTTTAATCTAGTCATATGATTCACCCCAATTAAAATCAATAATTGATTCATCAATATCTTCAAGAGAAACAATCTCTTTATTCTTATGACTATAAATAATTCCAATGATTTGAATAGTTATAAGAGGCGCTAAAGAAACAAGTGCAGCTAAACCAAAGGCTCCAGTCAAAACATTAGTTCCTGTTGCTAAACAAAGTCCTATAGATATTGGCAATAAAAAGGCAGCTGTTAATGTCCCACCCGTAGCACCACCAGCATCAAAAGCAATAGCTGTAAATATTTTAGGTGTAAATAACATTAATACCAAAGATATAATTTGTCCAGGTAAGATATAATATAAAAATGATGTCCCAGAGAAAATTCTTATTATAGATAATCCTGTAGCAATACTAACACCTACGGCTAACCCTATATTTAATGTCTTTTTAGGAATATTACCTTCTGTCAACTCTTCAATTTGACTATTTAAAACCTGCACAGCTGGTTCAGCAATTGATATATAAAACGCTATTACCATCGCAAAAGGAATTAATAAGTACTTATACTTAGTACCACCTATATATTCACCAATAAAATATCCCATATCCATAAATCCAATATTAGCAGCAGTAAAGAATAATGTTAATCCAATTAAAGTAATTATTAATCCAAAAATTATTTTTCGCATTTCTACTTTGGATATAGATTTAGTTATTAATTGAAAAATAACAAAAACAATAATTATAGGTAACAAAGATAAAATCACATCTTTAATGGAAATAATAATTTGATTTAAATAGTCAACTAAGTGAATATTAGTCCTTATTAAATCGTTTGTATTGTACGAACTAGTTGGAGAATAAATTAATCCCAATAACATAACCATAATAATTGGTCCAACAGAGCATAAAGATATTAAACCAAAACCAGATTCTTGAGCCTTATTATCAGTTCTGTTTGCAACTAAACCTAAGCCTAAAGTCATTATAAATGGTAAACTTATTGTTCCAGTTGTAATTCCACCTGAATCAAAAGCTACAGGAACAAACTCTTGTGGAATAAAAAACATAAAAATAAGAACTATAGTATAACCAATAAACAACATTTTATTCAAATCCCAACCATAAATTGATCGTACTGATGATAATAATAGAGATATACCCACACCAATACTAATAGTTAAAATTAAAGTTATACTAGGAATAGAAATTAATTGTTCTGCCAAAACACGCAAATCAGGTTCAGCAATAGTTACTACTGCTCCAATAATAAAACTAACTAATAAAATTATTAATATTTTTTTACTTTTAACTAAACTATTACCTATTTTTTCACCGATCATCATCATTGATATATCAGCACCGAAAGTAAATAATGCACTTCCAATTATTAATAAAAATGAACTGATAACAAAAGCAATTAGTAATGATGGAGTTATAGGAAAGAATATACTTATAGCAACAACGATTAAAACAATGGGCATAATTGTTCTAAAAGATTCTTGCAAATTGGATTTAAAATTGGCAATCATAATATTCCTCCTATTATATTTTATATAACTTATAATACCATATTTTTAATGATTTTAACATATTTTTAATGACAATTATATAAACAAAAAAAGTTATCTGCTTTAGATAACTTTAGGAATTTTTAATCGATTCTACTAAAAAGAGTAATAATTTCTTCAACTGCTTCTTGTTTATCGTTTTTTAAATTTTCCGCAACTTCTGTTGATAAATAATCTCTAAGGATAGTATTGCTAAATCCTTTTAAAGAGTTAATAATGGCTGATACCTGAATCAAAATATCATCACATTTGCGATCATCATTTATCATTTGCTTAATTCCTCTAACCTGTCCCTCAATACGGCTCAACCTAGTTGACAATTCTTGCTTTCTTTGGCTTTCATCTACTTCTATCATTTTTTCCTCCTATTAACTATATTATATACCCCTATTAAGTATGTAGTCAAATAATATAATATTTTTTTAATTGGTAATTAATGGAAAAATATCTAGTAATAATAATTTATTAATTTAACATGTTGTTTTGTCATATTTTATAGTTTCCTATTTATTGTTTAGATAGCAAGCAATATTTCTAACTATTAATGGATTACGATGTCATTTTTAGGAACATATTTATAAATTAAGTTTTGCGTTTTATATCAAAAAAAGTCAATTACTTTTCAGAGTGTAGACAAACCCCTAGAATTTTTCTAGAGGTTTTCTTATGCAACTTTTAAAAATAGAAGTTTGATAATT
>CANQDV010000010.1 GCA_947593955.1 uncultured Bacilli bacterium
ATTTGCTGTTCCATTTATAGTAAGGCTTGTATTAAATATTGAATATCCTACTGATATTAATAAAACCATTATTATTAGAAATACCATGATTATATTCTTTTTATCTTTCAACTCTATCATCTCCGAATATATTATTCTTCATATTACATTATACCCCCCCCCCCTAGGGATTTTGCAATAAAAAAAGCAAAAAAAAAAGACCTTTCGGTCTTAATTCCAGTTGTATGTATAATCAACTTCTATTTCATTACCATCAACATCAGATACCATTAATGTTACTGTTTGGTCTCCTTCAGGAATTTCTAGTTCAGGCTTTAAAATAGTAGTAGTTAATGTTTTATTATCTTCTAATAAACTCCATCCCGCATAATTTGCTAACATTTCATGGTTGAATGAAATAGTAACAGTTGCTGATGTTTTAACACCAAATTCATCATAATCATAAGATACATCTACACTGCTAACTGCTAATGCATCTTTGCTTTCTTGAATTTCATCGCTAGGATCTGTAGAATTACTTTCACTAGGGCCAGGTTGTTGTCCTACTTCATCTAATTTAGGTTCAGTTGAACCTAAATTTTCTTGATTACCCTCTACTTCAAATGTATCAATTATTATTGTAGCTACATAATATTTTGATTCTGTAACAAATTCAACAACTTCATATTCAACATTTTCTGTATAAATCTTATAATATCTAAATCCCTCTTCAGTATATTCTAAATCTTCTGTCCATCCTTCAGGAATTTCAGCGACTTCTTCATCTGTTACAACATATGCTGTAACTTGACTTTTATCTTCGCTTTGTTCATAAGTTACAAATAAATCATTTAACTCTATTTCTATTGCAATTTCAATAGTACCTGTATTTCCTTCTTCATCTGTATAATTAACTTCATAAGTTCCATTTGTATCATATATTTTTTCATATACATATAAAGTTTCTTTTGGTTCATCAACAATTTCAGGATCTGTAGTTCCTTCAGTATTACCTACTTCTGTAGGATTCTTAACATTATTATTATCTTCTTCTTCAAGATTTTCAGTAACTAACGTCCATCCTTCATCATCTAACTCTAATGGTATCAATGATGTAATTGTCGCTTTTACTCTATTAGCTACTAGATTTTCTATTGTTAATTTTGGTGTATATGTAATTTCATAAACAATATAATTAACTATAACTTCAACATCAACACTATTACCTGCTAAATCCTTTACTTCAACTGTCATTGCATCATTCTTTGTAAATTCTTTTGTTAAAGATAATTTATCTTCAGATAATATCCAATCTTCTACTTCTTGTAATGGTTCATTAGCAGAAATCTTTACTATTACAGATTCAGTTGTTAATTTTTCGTTACCAGGTGTATATTCTACATTTACTTCAGGTAAAGTGAAATCTAAAGTAAAGGTATATTCAGTTATATTTCCAGCTTTATCAGTGGCAACTACTTTATAAGTTCCTTCTTCTTCAAATTCAGTTACCCCATTAGTAAATGGTAATTCAATATCATCTTTTGTAATTAATGATGTATCAAGATTACAATCTTTAACATCAACAACAACTGCTTCATTATAATATCCATTTTCTTCTACTCCTTCTATTACTGGAGCAGTTTTATCTAATATAACAGTTATAATTGTACCCATACCTAATTCACGGTCTTCAACTACTTCTATAGTATAAATACCATCTTCGGTAATTGGTACTGTAGGATCATATTCTTCATCATTTACAAATACAACATATGGTGTATACTCTGTTATATTTAAAGTAATATCATCGTTATAATATGAACCTTCTTGTAAATCATTAATAATTGGTGCTGTTGTATCTACTATAGTAATTGTTACTTCTTTACTATCTTTTGTTCCATCGCTGTAATTTACGGTATAAACTATACGATATTCTCCAACGATATTAGTATCAAATTCACTTAGTTCAACATAGCTATCATCATCTGCTTTATAATAATAACTAACTTCTGCTGTTACTGTTTCTCCTTTATCATCTACAGTAATAGTTGGTAATTCATAAATGCTTCCTGCTTCAACTTCAGTTAAAATATTATCTAGTTTTTGCCAAATATTAACTTTTGGTTTTTCAGGCACCTTTTCAGGTTCCTTTGGTGTATTAACTACCGTTTGTTGTTGAACATAAGCATTTTGATTATCTGTTTGATTAGTTTCGTTGTTATCCTTGTCATCATTATTTACAGGTGGCTTTTCTTCTTCATCATTATCAACAACTGGTGTTTTTTCTTTACTATCCAAACTTCTAACAAAGGCAAATCCGCCAATTAATAAGGCAAGGATCAACACTACTATCAGAATTCTTTTAGTATTCCCTTTTTCATCTTCCAAATCAGTATCTTTTATCATATCTTTCTCTTTAACAATAGTTGTTCGTTTATTATGCTCATTTTTACTCATAGAATTCCCCCTCCATATCATCAATACTGTAATTTCATTATAACACAGGCTTACTATAAGTCAATACAATTGACACTTTATTTACACTTTAATTTCGCGACGAGAAATATTTTTTTAATATTTCTTTTTCACTATAGTTTTTTTTGTTCATAAAAAAAACATGTTTACAGTCCCTATACATATCATTAATTTTCTTTATTACTTTCACTTTTGAAAAGGAATAATGAGTTAAATACCGCTCCAGCAAAAATTTATTAAAATAGAAATTTCTCTTTTTATTTTCCTCTGTCAATTTACATACCAAAATCAAAATAACCATTAAAAAGCTAAGAGAAATATTAGCTCTATTTAATAATAGTAAGGCACCTCCCAAAAAAATCATTCCAAAAGAAATTGATATAATCAGATGAAAACTTTTACTAAAAGGTAAGCACAAATTAAAAATTAAATTTAATAATTTACCCCCATCTAGTGGATAAATCGGCAATAAATTAAAAAATAAAATAGAATAATGGTAAGTACTAAATATTTCTACCGTCTTACTAGACAAAAAATTAATGATAATAAAATAATAAATTATTTGAAATAACGGTCCCATAATCATAATTATTAATTCTTGATATATAGGTCTATTTAAATTATCATTAAACTTTGTATATCCACCATATGGATAAAAATATATTTTATCAATGTTCCATTTATAATATTTAGCAGCTAAGTAATGTCCTAATTCATGAATAAAAATAATACTTGTAAAAGAAATAATCTGTTTAAACAACCCTGAAGCTAAACTAACAAAGATAATTACCCAAAATAAAGGATGAATATAAACATAATTAGATATAGTCTTTATAATTTAAATACTTCCCTTCTTTTTGAAAAACTAAATATAGTCTGTCATCCTTAACTTCTCCTAATAATTCACCTTTCTTTATATAATCATACATTTTAATATCACTAACATTAATATTTCCATACCACGTATCAATGCCATCTATTTGTTGAACAATAACAGTACTGCCATAATTATCTTTTTCACCTATAAATACTATTATTCCACTTTCTAAAATAGGAACTAAATAATTATTACTTACTGAAAGAGATACTCCATCTTTATATAAGTTCGCTTCATTATAAACTAAATTTTCATTAAAAACGGGTTCATCATCTGGTAAAACTTTATCAAAAGGAAGAACATTTCCAAAATATTTGTTATATAAGTTATTGACATAAGAAAAAGAAAAATGATTATCGTAAACCATGTCATATACTTTATCTTTTAAATTAGGATTCCATTTTAATACAATTAAGGTTACAACAAAAATAATTAAACAAATTAATATTTTTATTGCTGTGTGATATAGAAATTTAAATTTATTATTAAGATTTTTACTGTTCTTATTATTTTTTTTATTATAAAATTTACTTAAATTCTTAAATTCATCCATATCAATATCACCTAATTAAGATTATTAACTAAAAGAATGTTTTATGTCTTTTTTTATTAAAAATAAAAAAGAGAATGAATGAATATATAACATTTAAAATTAATGAATGGCCTACTTTATATATATAATTATAAAAATCAAAAGTTTTAAATACTAATATTGAATATGTAAAAAATAAAATAAACTCATATAAACATATAATAATAATTGTTTCTAAAGTTAAAATAAACATGTTATCTGTTAGTAATTTCTTTAAAAATTTTATACAGTAATAAATGATTATGAACACAATAAATGATAAAATTAAATTATTAATATATAACCCACTATATAATGCGATTATTAATAGCAATAATTTATAATTCTTTTTTTTATCTTGTTCAAACAAATATAATAAACTTGTAATAGTAAATAATGAATTAAAATAAGTGATATGATTAAATTTATAAAAAGTAATATTGGTAATAATTATATCTAAAAACATTGATAATATTAAAACTAAATACTTTTTCATTAGATTTTCCTCTTCAATACAAATACAAATCGTAAATTATCTAAATCGCTACTAGGATTAATATATGCTTTTTTACTAATACCATATTTATCATTTTCAATTTTTTCTACATGACCAATATCAATACCACTAGGGAAAATATCACTAAGACCACTCGTAGTTATTAAATCACCTTCTTTAATATCTTCTTTATTATCAATTCCTGATATAAAAAGTAAATTATTTTGATCAGTTTCAAGCACTTTATTAATTGGATTATTATTAATCCATATTTTTACTGATATTTTATTATTTATATCATTACTAGTAATGAGTCTTATCCTAGCAGTAGTAAGACTAACAGATATAACTTTTCCAATTAATCCTTTTCCATCAATAACAGCCATACCTTCTTCAATACCACTTTTTTTACCACGATTAATAACTATCTCATTATTCCAATATAGATAATTTCTATTTATTACTGTTGCACTTATTGTTTCATACTCACTTAATGTATCTTTTATATTTATAAGTTCTTTTAAATTTTCTAACTCCTCTTCTTTCTCAAAATTAATACCTTCTAAATGTATTTGATTACTATTATAAGTAAAAGCATTAATAGGAAAATAAACAATATCACTTAGAATATAAGATATATGCCAATTATATTGAAACGAAAAAAATAGTAATGAAAATAATATTCCACTACCTAATATTAGAAGTAATAATTTGTATTTCCAATCTATTTTTTTCATAAAATCTCCTATAATTCAATCATTCCTTCGTCTTGAAAACTATAGTATTTCTCATCTCCCACAATAATATGATCCAAAACAGGAATATTTTGAATTTTACCAATTTCTACTAAAGCTTTGGTAAACATAATATCATCTTTTGATGGTAATACATCACCACTAGGATGATTATGCATACATACTATTGATGAAGCAGAAGATAAGTATGCATATTTAAAAACTTCACGTGGATGAACAATACTTTTATTAACAGTTCCCATAAATAACATTTTCCTTTCTATCATTTCGTTTTTATTATTCAAGTATAAGCAATAAAAACATTCTTGTTTTTTACCAGCAAATAAATATTTATTTGTTCTATATATATCAAAAGGATTAGATAATTTACATTTTTCTTCTTTTTTATCTATATTTATCCTTTTTCCCAATTCTATAGTTGCTATTATCTCAATGGCTTTAACTAACCCTATTCCCTTAATAGTTAATAATCTATTTATAGTCATATTAGCCAAATCATTGATATCATCAACCAAATTTAACACTTCTAATGATAAAACTTTAACTGATCTATTTTTAGTCCCTGTTTTTATAATAATTGATAACAGTTCTTCATTAGATAATGACTCTGCACCATATTTGATTAATCTTTCTCTTGGCCTTTCATTCTTTTTAATATCCTTTATTAAATAATTCATGTATTTCACCTACATAAATTATTATCTTTTTAAAAGCTTTTTCCTAATTATCTAAAACCATTTCTTCATAACTAGACAAAATTACTTCATTAATTGACATAATATCTTCTTTAGTTGAGGCACTATCTAATAAAATATCAAATTGCTCCAAATTACTCATAAATTCAACATTATTAATAACTGTTTTCTTAATTGATACATCGATATCCTCATCTAAAAAAACACTAGCTACTTTTTTAGCATTATCTTTTTTAGTACTTATTCCTAAATAGACATAATATTTATTTCCTTGTTGTATCATCATATAATCAGTTATATTTGCTACTTTAGATAGAGCTTCTTCTTTGGTGTTAAAGATTCCTAATTGTAACAAATAAGAATTATAATCTTCATTTATATTTTGTTCTTTTTCATATTGTTTATACAAAAGATTTCCGGATATTAAACCAACTAAAATTGCTATTCCCAACCATATTAAAAATTTCCTTGTCATATTATCACCAATACTATAATATCAATTTAAAAAGTTGATTTTTGTCGAAATATAATTTTTATATTTTTTTGACAAAATATAGTATTTATTATAATATAAGTGATATGTTTAAAGGAGCAAAATAATGGTCAATATAAATAATTCACAAGATTATGATATGCTGCATAAAGAAATTAATATGGGGACAGAATATTATTACGATACAATATGGGACAAAATAATCAGTAAATATATTTTGTATAAATTGTTACCAATTAATAACCAATTTAAAATAGATATGCATCTTATTCCTATAGATAATATAAATTGTCCAAGGTATAAAGAAGAAAATAAAAAACTTTTTGAATTAATTCAAAAATATCGAGATTACTGTGAAAAAGAAGGTATTTACTTTGCTAAATCATGTTGCTGGAATAATAAATTAGAAGTGATATCTTGTCCTAATTTAATCAGTAAATTGCAAAATGATGGATTTAATTGTCTAACTAATAGTAATAAAAATGTAGTAAGTACTATTGTTGATATGGATTTATTAGATGATCATAACGTTGATACCAACAAAATGTTATATAAAATAAAAAAATGAGTTTTTTTGAAAAGAACTCATTTTTTAAGAATGCAGACAACCCCTAGTTTTTACGCTAAAGGTTTTTTTATGCTTTTTTCTAAGTTTTTATAATCTTTTTCAATTTATCATAACAATAAATGTTTATATATTCTTTTCTTTCACCTTCACTTATAATATGGCTATTGTCTTTAAATATGTCTTTTAATCTTTTATAATCTCCATTGATACTATCATGGCTGGCAATAATCATATCTTCTTTTGAAACATTCGTAAGATCTAAATATATTCCATTAATTTTAGCAAGTGATTCTATAAATACTCTTTGACTTCTACCATTGCCTTCACGAAAAGGATGTAAAGCATTAATATCAGCAAATAATTCTACTAGTTTTTCTAGTGTAGTCTCATTATCATAATCTACAAAGTATTTTTCTAATCTTAATTTATTAAATATTTTGTTACTAAATGACTCTATATGTTCTGCTAAACAAAATAAATCTTGTTTAGCGATATTGCAATTTCTTGTATCACCTGCCCATCTATAAATATCTTGAAATAAGTATTTATGAATATCTTTTAAATATTGAAAATCGAAATTACCTTTTAATGGGATTTCGTTTAATTCATAAGTTCTTAAAGATACAAGTTCTCTTTCAGCATTAAATAAATCATCTTCATTAGTAATATTTAATTTATTAATTAAAACATCAGTATCTTTATAACAATAATCAGCAGTTCTTTCATAAGTATATTTGTATTTACTATCCATAAATACCTCTATACTTTTCTAAAATTTTTTTACGCTCTATTTCTGTTGAAGACTTACCAATTATACAATTATAAATCCTTTGCTTTAATTCTTTAGTCAATGGCATTCCTTCTTGTGCCATAGCACCATCAACTTTTTTTATTTTTTCTTGTATTTCTTTTTCAGTTTGCTTATTATTATTCATTAAAATCACTCGCTTTCTCAAGTTTTTTTAATATTGTTTTCCAAAATATATTTTTGTAACTGCTTTTTTACCACAGCACACACATGGTCCATCAACCTTTTCATCATCGATTAGACATCTAGATTTTATTCCTAAATCATCTTTTATTTTATCTTCACACTCTTGATTACCACACCAATTAACTTTAATAAATCCTGATTTAGTTGTAGCTATCTCTTTCATTTCTTCATAGTTCTTAGCTTCATAAATCATACTGTCTCTTCTAGCTAAAGCTTTATCATACATATCTTTCTGTATTGTTTTTAATAATTCAGTAACTTTTTCACTAATTTCATCTATTTTTACTGTTATTTTTTCTAATGTATCACGTCTTACTATTGTAACTGAATCCATTTTTAAATCACGTTTACCTATTTCTATTCTAATTGGATATCCTTTTACTTCAGCTTCTGCAAATCTAAATCCTGGTGTTTTATCTCTATTATCTAACTTATTAGATATAAGCTTTTTAGTTAAGATTTCACTAATATTATTGGATACAGATAATACTTTTTCATCATTACCTATAGGAATAATTATTACTTTTATTGGAGCTATATTTGGTGGTAAAACTAACCCTCTATCATCGCCGTGAGTCATTATAACAGCACCTATCATTCTTGTAGATACTCCCCAAGAAGTTTGATAAGGTGTTTCTAATTTATTATCTTTATTTAAAAATTCGATGTTAAAAGCTTTAGCAAAATGATTTCCAAAATAATGTGATGTTCCATTTTGCAATGCTACTCCATTATACATCATTGCCTCAAGAGTATATGTTTCTACAGCACCAGCAAATTTTTCTTTTTCTGTTTTTTTACCTACAATAACAGGAAGAGCTAAATAATCTCTTTGAAATTTTTCATAAACGCCTAACATTCTTAAAGTTTCTTCTTTGGCTTCTTCACTTGTCGCATGCATAGTATGACCCTCTTGCCAAAGAATTTCTCTACTTCTTAGGAAAGGTCTTGTTTCTTTTTCCCAACGTACAATAGTACACCACTGATTATATAGCTTAGGTAAGTCTCGATATGATTTAATGATTTTGCTATAATGCTCACAAAATAATACTTCACTAGTAGGTCTAACGCACATTCTTTCATCTAATTCTTCGTTTCCACCCTGTGTAACCCACGCCACCTCTGGAGCAAAACCTTTTACATGATCTTTTTCGACATTCAAAAGACTTTCAGGTATAAATAAAGGCATCTGAATATTTTCATGACCCGTTTCTTTAAACATTTTATCTAATACAGCTTGCATATTTTCCCAAATTGCATAACCATATGGTCTAATAATCATACTCCCCTTAACAGATGAATAATCAACTAAATCAGCTTTTTTACATACATCCGTATACCATTTACCAAAGTCTTCATTTCGACTAGTAATTTCCTTTACTTGTTTATCGTCCATATAAACACACCCTTCACATTTCTTTTATATTATAAGCTATAAATAAAGAAAAAAAAAGACATTTTGTCTTTTATTACTTATTTTCTTGGCTAGCTTTTTCAGCTTTTCTTTTGTTACGACATTCTTTGCATCTTTTTGGTTCATTAGTAAAACCTTTTTCTTCGTAAAAAGCTTGGTCTCTTGCAGTGAAAACAAATTCATTTCCACAATCAACACATTTAATAGTCTTATCTTGATACTCTTTCATACTCTTCCCTCCTTAAATACTAATATTGGAACATTATTTCGATATCATTTTATCTTTTTTGTTAAGAGAGAATAATAGTCAAAATACAAGTTCAGTGAGTTTAATCACATTAATAATTATACCACACCACTATAAAATATGCAACGATTTTACTAATGATGACAATTTCCATATTTATTTATTATGACAATTTAAAACTTTCTCATATGTTGTTTTTAATTGCTCTCCAATTATTTTCAAATCTTTTTCTTTGGCAACTTTATAAGCTGCAGTAGTTAAATCTGGTAACTCATTGTTTAAAATCTTTTTTATTTTTATTTCAAAGTCATCAATATCATTAGCTTTATAGATATTGACACCATCAACTAACCATTCATCAAAAACAGGAATATTTCTAATGATTGTTTTTGTTTTACAAGCACAAGCTTCTAAAGCTGGAATACCTTCTGTTTCTTCAAAAGTTGGAAAAATATACAAGTCAGTACCACCTAAGGCATTAATAATCATATCTTGCTCTACATATCCAGCAAATTTTAAATTAGGAAGCTTTGTTTTAACAGCTTTTCTTATTTTCCTTGGTATAGTATATAAAGGTGTATATCCAAACCAAATGAACTGATATTCTGGTAATCTTTTAGCAAGTTCTACAAAATCTAATATCCCTTTTCTTTCCAAATAAAGTCCTATACCCACTATAACTTTATCTTTATCACTAAAACCATAAGTCTTTCTAAAAAGCTCTTTTCCCTCTTTCGTTGGTTTAAACTTTTCAAGTTCAATGCCATTTGAGATAGCAACTATTTCCCTATTCATACCATAACTATCTAATAATTTCTTAGAATAAGGGGTTGGCGTTACTATATAATCACCTAATTTATAACAAGTTGTTATCCACTTTTTAAATAGTGGAGCAATTTGATTAGATAAAATAAAACTATTTCTAAAATCTTCCTCAGTTGAATGAGCATGATATACTACTTTTTTACCTTTTTTCTTAAGTTTTTTGGCAAGAGCAAAAGACTTTGGGCCATATGTATTAATATGGGCTATATCAAAATCATCATTTGGATCTAATGTATATTCAACTTTAGCATAGTCTAAAGCTTTCATTTGATGTTTGATAGCTTTACCTAAACCACTTTTGCCAATTTGTTTAAGACCCTCTGCATATAATAAAACTTTCATACTTCACCTCTATATTTATCCCATTTATTATATATATAAATTTTAAAAAAATCTATATATATCTTTATAAATAGGTATGTAATAAAATATTTTATTGTAAAGAGGATTTCAAATTATCAATGGCATTTTTTTCTATTCTTGATACTTGAGCTTGACTAATTCCTAATTCACTTGCTATTTCCATTTGGGTTTTGCCTATTATAAAACGTTGATCTAAGATAAATTGTTCTCTTTCATTTAACCTTTCTATAGCATCTCCTACTGATATTTTAGTATCTAAATCATTATTTTTAACACTTTTATCTTCTATTTGATCAAATAAATATATCGTATCTCCCCCATCAGAATAAATAGGTTCAAAAATACTTACTGGATCTTTCATAGAATCAAGGGCATTAATAATATCAAAAGTTGCCACATCTAAGTCCTTAGACAATTCTTCTATTGTAGGTTCTACTCCATTCTCCATAACAAGTTCATCTTTTCTTTTTAATGTTTTGTATGCCAAATCTTTTAATGATCTACTAACTCTAATGCTATTGTTATCCCTTAAATACCTTCGCACTTCACCTTGAATCATAGGTACACAATATGTAGAAAACTTTACTCCATATGAAAGATCAAAATTATCAATGGCTTTTAAAAGTCCTACACAACCTATTTGAAACAAATCATCCATGTTTTCTTCTTTGTAAGAAAACTTTTTCAGTATGGATAAGACCAATTTTAAATTACCATTAACTAATTCGTCTCTAGCACTATTATCGCCATCTTGCATTCTTTTAAACAGTGCATCCATTTCTTCACTTGTTAATACTTTAATATTTGCTGTATTCACGCCACTTATTTCAACTTTGTGACGTGCCATATTTTATCCCTCCCACTTTATAGTGAAAAAAATAAAAACTTTTTATGCAAAGATTGTCAAATTATTCTATTTAAAAACGATTTACAAATTAAAAAACGATTAATTATTTTATTAACTAATCATTTTTTATAGTTTAATTAAAGATTTTACCTTTTTTAAGTGATCCTTAGCATTATCTAAAAAATATTCTTTGATATATTCAGGCATTTCACAATTTGTTCTTTCATCTATACAAACAGGTATCTTGTCTAAATTACGATTTAAAGCCATTACTTTTACTTGTAAACTTTTATAGTAATCAGATCCTCCATTAGTTAGAAGTTTTTCCAGTATTTCTAGAGGCTTTTTTTGGTTGGAATTATCAAAAGATAAGTTAAGATTTTCATTTTCCAATGCACCTATTTGATTATGCTTAAATAAAACATCATGATGTAAATTAAAAATTCTTGCTCCATCAAATTGAGGACATATGTAAGAATCATTAATTATTCCCCAATTATCAACATGATCGTCAGTATTTATGGTCAAACAATCAAAAGTTAATTTATCAACTAATCCATTAATTAAATAAAACACCTTACTACCATCCGAATATTTTTGCTTATATCTATCTTCCAACATAGTAGTTATAAATTGCACATTATTTAACTTGTCAGTTATTTCATCTATATTATGCTTATTATTATCAATACCATATGCATTAAATAAATGAGAATTAGTTTTTAACTGTTCTTCATAATAAGATAATATTAAATCAAAGCCTGAACAATACGTATCATATTCATTTAAAAAATTATAACTGATAGATCCTTGTTGTCTATTAAAAATAGCTAAATCATTATGAGCTGTTTTCATATGTAAAATATTAGCAATCTCCTCAGCAATTAATTCAGCATATGCTTCACAACTATTCTTCATTTGAGATTTAAATAAAGCAATTTTTTCTCCTGTTTCAATTGAAATAATCCAAAACTTATCACTTCTACCACTTATTTCTACATCAATTAAACCATTATTATATAAATCCTCTTCATCAATAAACTCTCTATTTAAGATATCTAAAAAATATCTGTTTAAATCTAAAAAGCCTTTTTTCCTTCTTAATAAAATTTTATTTATAACAACTTCCATACTATAATTCCATTACTGTATCACTAAATAGAAAAAATTAATTTTTCCCTAAGATAATTATACCCTCCAGCAATTAATCCTTTCATGACTCTTCTTTTAACTCTTTCAATTTGGAAAGAAGTCTTTTATATAATTTTATGTTATTAGAATACTTACTTTTTTCATCAAATTTGATAATTATATCATAACCACCATTTTCCTGAAAATTAGTATCATATTCTATATCAAAAATACCAATTTCTTCTTCTAGATAATTCTTTATTCTATTACAGTCAATGCAATCATTTATTTTTTCTAATGATGTGCGCATACCAAAGCTATTGCTTTTATCGTTAAAGCCTAAAAACCACTTATATGAATATAAACTACCATTGGCGTTCAAAATCATCCCTTCACCTTTAGTAGAGTTCCATTCATGTAAATCTATAATAGCATCAGTACGCATTTTTTCTAATTTTAATGCTATTTCTTGTTCAGTTAAATCTTCTTTTGGCATATTAATCCCCCCTATACTTAAATTATATCATATAGTATATCTTTATTTTTCTAACAATCTTTTCCATAAGAATAACCAATATATATAGTATTAAAAATATGATGCCTACCACTACTATAGTTCCAAATAGTTATATCTTGAGCGTTATCATAATAATAAATATTTCCATGACATGACATTTTTTCTAAATTATTTAAATAATTATTTTTAACTTTATCAATAGACGTTTTACTTCTCAAAGTATAAAAAGTTACTCCATACATTCCTCCTAATCTCTTATAATAAGAAAACAAGGGAATAGGAATAGTTATTTCTTCATTTTTAAAAGTTTTATATTCTTTGTAAAAGAAAGTGCTGTTGTATATTAAAACAGTAGATATAATTACAAATAATAATAGTGCTATATATTTAAACATACACTTATTTATATACTTCATATTTTACCCCTCTTTAAATAACCTATAGACTCTTTATTTGTTTTTAGGTTTTATTATTTCGATACCACCCATGTAAGGTTGAAGTACTTTAGGAATCTTAATAGATCCATCTTTTTGATAGTTGTTTTCAAGTAACGCTATCAACATTCTTGGTGGGGCTATAACAGTATTATTTAAAGTATGGACGAATTCTTTTTCACCATTTTCCTTTTTATAACGAATAGCTAAGCGACGAGCCTGGGCATCTGTTAAATTTGAACAAGAACATACTTCAAAATATTTTTGTTGACGTGGACTCCATGCTTCTATATCACAAGAACGATATTTTAAATCCGCTAAATCGCCACTACAACATACCAATTTGCGAACAGGTATATCTAAAGTTCTAAATAATTCCACAGAATAATTCCACATTTTATCGTACCACATATCACTATCTTCCTTTTTACACAAAACAACCATTTCTTGTTTTTCAAACTGATGGATACGATATATTCCTCTTTCTTCGATTCCATGAGCACCTACTTCTTTTCTAAAACATGGAGAATAAGATGTCATAGTAATAGGCAAATCGCTTTCTTTGATAATCTGATCTTTAAATTTGGCTATCATAGAATGTTCACTAGTACCGATAAGATATAAATCTTCTCCTTCAATCTTATACATCATATTAGCTTTTTCTTCAAAAGACATAACACCATCAACAGCCTCACTTCTAATCATATAAGGGGGAATACAATAAGTAAATCCTTTATCAATCATAAAATCACGGGCATAAGTTAAAACTGCACTATGTAGTCTAGCAATATCACCCATCAAATAATAGAATCCATTACCAGTTACACGACCAGCAGAATCTTTATCTAAGCCATCAAAACTAGCCATAATATCAGAGTGATATGGGATGTCATAATCAGGAACATAAGGATCGCCAAATCTTTTCTCTTCAACATTCTTGCTATCATCTTCACCTATTGGCACATCATCAGCAATAATATTAGGAATACTCATCATTTTTTCTTTAATCAATTTACTCAAATTTTCTTCTTTTTCAGTAAGTTCATCTATTTCACTATTCATTTTAGATATTTTCTCTTTTAAAGCCATAGCTTCATCTTTCTTACCTTCGCGCATTAATGAACCTATACTATCGCTAATCTTATTTTTTTCAGCTTTTAAATTATCCGCATTAACCTTTATATTACGAAATTCAATATCTAAATCATATACCTCATCAACTAATGGTAATTTCTGATTTTGAAACTTCTTCTTTATATTTTCTTTAACTAATTCTTTATTTTCTCTTATTAATTTTATATCTATCATTTTAATCAATCTCCTTTAATCTATTCATGATTTTTTCATGAGTAGGAACATACCTTTTTTCAATTCTCTCATAATCTTTTATAGTTGGATTTTTTATTCGCTTAATGTCCATATTATTTTCTAAATCTGCTAATTTTACTTCTAAAGCTTCTCTCGAGCCATTGGCAATAATATTATCAATATACTTATGATAATCTATTTTTTTATCCCTTGTTAACATTAATATATCTTGCACTATTTTATTGGAAAAACCTATATCTAATAAATCTGTTGCCATTACTTTCTTATCTTCTATAACATCATGTAACAAAGCTAAAACTTTTTCATCAATAGTATGAACATGTGTATATACATAAATAATGTGTAACATATATGGCATACCACCTTTATCTATATCATTTTCAAATAAATGAGTAGCAATTTCTAAGGCCTTATATATCATATTATTATTCTTTTTTAAATCTTCATACTTATCTTCATCAAAATAATTTTTCAACATAATATCCTCCTAAAAAATAAAAAGACTAATAATAGGAGTGAATAATCACGGTGCCATCCTACTTTAGCCTCAATTTGCATAACGGTATAACCGAAAATAGATACTTAATTCCCTATTTCACTCATGAGTTGATTCAGTACATTTATTCTTAGTTTACACCTACCACTAAGTCTCTTATTTAATAAATAAATACCTACTAATCTCAATCATTGATTTAAATATTACATTATTATTATACCAAGAAAATCTATCTTTTCAATCTTTTTGATAAAATATGTCCATCATTTACTAACAAATTAAAGAAATCTTTATCATGAGAATAATTATTATATGCTTTTTGAATGACACCATCAGTTGATACTATCATCCAATATAATTCATCATTTTCTAATTCACTATAATGAATATTTTTTAAAAATACTACATTATTAGATTGCATTGCTTCATCAATATTATTGTTTTCGGAAAATGTTTTATGATAATCTGGAACAGCTAATTTTAATAAATTATTAGATGCATCATGGTAAGCAATTGTATATTCATGAAATGTTAACTCTTCTAATTCTTTCTCACTTATTATTTTAAAAAATGTATATGTTGTCATATTATGCTCCTCCTTTTCTGATGTAAAAATGATTATAACAAAAAAGCAATGATATTACAATATTATAATCATTGCTTTAACCAATTTCTTTTAATAAATTATCCAATTCTTCCTCTTCTTCCTTAGACATTTGCTTATTATCATATTCTTTTTCAAACCAAGAAGGAAGAACTTCTTCTTTTAATTTATCCTTTTTATGAATTTCTTCTTTATCTTTATTTAATAATTTTTTTATCTTTTTATGTTCCTTTTCAGCAACTCGCATTGCTTCATCTACTGTTTCTATATTTAATCTTGCCCATTGGGATGCCACTGTTTCAACATAACTTCTAGTAAATTTTTGGTTATTTACCTTTAAGACATACGCAATCAGAACATTTACTACCCCTGGTTTCATTCGTTGCTTAACCATTAAATCTTCTATTATTTGAAGTTCCCTTAATGTTGGCTCTCCATTTTTATATTTACTACGCAAATAATCATATGGGGTAATATTTTCGAAAGTGTAAACTTGCTTAGCCCAATTAGAATTATCCCCACTTGGAGATTTTAAATAATCAGGTTGTTTGCTATAAATTAAAGTTGGTAACTTACCACCTTGCTCAAACTGATAAAAATTTCTAGCACTTTTACGCAATTCTGCTTTATCAATCAAACCTTTTTCATTTAAGCTATTGCGTACCAATCCTTGCATATTCAAATCATCTATATTATAGACAAATGCTAATGAATTAATTAATTCTTTTACTTCTTCTGTAAAACATTTCTCATTAACCATACTTTTAGGAATAGAAGATATTAATAAATTAAAATCTATCCCATTATTTATTTCTATATGACCTTTATTTTTACTTATAATATTATCATTTGTCACATAAGGATTCCCACTAGTAACTGTAAAAACATCATTAAAACTAGAAGTAATATCCTCATAATCTTTCAAATTAACTTTAGGTATTCTAAAATAATTAACAACATTTTCATATTCTTTTTTACCTAAATTATTATATAAAACAACATTTAAGATTGGATGATTAAAAAATTCATTAGCAGATAATGGTGAATATAATACATAGACAAAATTATTAACATTTTCCGTTTTGACGAAAGTTTTTAATAAGCCAACCGCTTCTAGTTTTTCTCTAGCAATAACAATATTAGGTAATTTAAGCTGCATTATACTCATTAAATGATGATGAGTTAATTCGTCACTCATTAATTCTCTTTTTAATAAATCATCTATTAATGTGAAATATAACGTCACAGCAGTATAACCAATAATTGGTTGATATAACATTGTTAATATTTTCCGATCAATCTCATCAATAATCGTTTTATTAACTACAATATATGTATCTGCAGGTAAAATCGTCTTATTCATCATTTCACCTCCTAATAATTATTTTTATTATAATCAATTAAGTTCCAATTAACAAGTTAATATCTATACTTTTAATCCGTTTTAATACGTTTTACAACTTTATAATAAATTACTTGAAGAACCCCTATTCCTAATGTTATTAATCCACTAATTAAAATAGGCATTGCTATATTACTTTTAACTATATCTACAATTGTTGCGGATATAAATTTCATATTAAAGATACTAATTATATTATACAAAGCAATTCCTAGTAGTAAGTATATAAAACTTGCCAACATAGTTGTTATTCCTGTCCATATAGCAAAACGATAAATTGAATAATTTAGAAGAGCAATAATTATAACAGATATAATCATAATTATTAGTAAAGTATTACGAAAATTATTACTCAAGAATATTTGTAAAGTCTTAATGTTATTGCTTTCTAATTGGCTAGGTATTTGTTTATATTCGTCAACTATTTTTTCAATGTTATCTACTACTGATTTAACTTCATCCATGAATTTTTCTTTTTGAGTTTCCGCAATTGGAAACTTTACTTCTTTTAGTACCTGATCAAAAGTTTTACTATATTTATCAATCAATTCATCAGGTATTAACTTAGAAGAAGCGTTACCATAAAACAAAGAATTTACTATATTTCCACAATAATTAGCAAGAATACTTTTAACTTCATAAGAATTAATTACTTTATTAATAATTTCTTCGTCGATATTATTATTATGAGCAAAATCATATAAAGAGGTAATTATTTTAGGATTACTTTCTTCTAAGACATTAATTATATCTATTTCTTGAACTATTTTTGTAATATTATCACAATTAATAGTTTTAGAAACATTATAAGATATTAAATACAAATTAAGAATAGTAAACAAAAATATACACATAACAACACTAAATATTTTTAATAATATTTTAAAAACCATTTTCATATTTTTTTATCACTCTTTCTATTTTTTATAATCAATTTTTTTACTTTATCCATTAATTCTTGATTAGCAACATCTAAATCATCAGTTTTAATTGCATATGGTTGGTCAAAACATATTGTCACTTTTCTCTTACTAAATGCTTTATATTTACCTGTTATGGAAAAAGGGACTAAAACACTATTAGTCTCGTGAGCCATCTTAACTGCTCCATACTTAAATGGCATTATTATATCTTCAGTTCTATTAAATGTTCCTTCCGGAAATATACCTATAACTTTATCTTCATTTAATTCTTTAATAGCGCTTTCTAATGATTTTTTATCTTTGGTTCTTCTATTTACAGGAATACATCCCATAGAGTAAAAGAAAGGTTTACCTAATCCCTTAAATAATTCATCTTTAGCTAAAAAATGAATTGTACGTTTAGTACCACAAAAAAGTAAAGGAATATCCATCATATTAGTATGATTACCACATATTACAACTCTACCCTTTTTAGGTATGTTTTCTTTACCAATAATATTCGGACGATATATAATTTTAAATAATATAACCACAATAGGTCTTAATAAGCGATATAAAAGACAATCTTTCATGATCATCACTCCTTATATAACATTTTGATATTCGTGTTGTGCTTGATTTAAAAAAGTTTTATTATATTCATCAATTTGATTAGTTAAATATGATACTCTTATATCTTCATGATTGCTATTGATTGCTTGACTTCTTGTAAACGATTTACAAGCTTCAAATAAGACAGTTGGATAATCTAATAATTCATAACACTTAGCTATATCACCATTTACTAAATTAGTAAAAAGAACATTAGATATATCTTCTCCATTCATTTCAGGTGTTATTGTACTATTAGTAGTAAATGTCTTTTTTTTATTATTATTTATATCACAATATCGATTAATAGCTATACTTTTAATTAATTCGCCTTTTACCATTTCCTTATTTAGTTTACTTATTGGTTCACTAGGATTATTTAAAGCTGTCATTAATTTAACAACACTACTCATTTCATTTATTTGACTATTATCTATGGCAATATAACTTTTCATTATATCCAAAACAGTTTGTTTTTCATCTTCCATCTTAATTTCTTGAACAGGTATTTCCTCTGTTTTGGTAAATAAATCAGCATTTTCACTTATATAATCACGATTTAATATTAATCCACTTTTTTCACTTTTTAGTTCCTTAACCAAAAGTTCAAAATCTTTTCTTAATCCAGTCATAAATCCTTTAATTTTAAAAGCTAATTTATTGGATACTATTTTAGTTTTTTCATGGGAAAGATTTAATTGATAATTTTCATATTCTTTAGCGGATATTTCCTCATAAGATAGCTCTCCATCTTTTTCTTTTAATCCTAGGTATATTTTTTCTATCACAGCATCAGATAAATCTAAATTTCCTTTATATGATATAGCCCCATCATTAGCACTTCTTTCATCAAATTCGGCTAATTTTTCATAAGGTAATTTCAATCTTATAGCAGTCAATTTGGGTTGTGGATTACAGTTTAAACATACATTGGCAAAGTCTGGGATGCCAGCAAAGAAAAAACATCTTTCATGAATTCCATATGATGAAAATTTATTCGATGCATACATTTCTTGGGAGTTCATGATAGCATCACAAGTTTCTTCATTTTTGGTAATATGAATCAAGCCTTCATGATAACATTTAATAATAGTATCACGAGATCTTATTAAAGGAGTATTAACCATTTTAGTAGCAGTTATCAACAAAGATGCCGCAATCGAAGGTAACACATATAAAATATCATTATTTTTCATTACCATCACTCCTTACTATTAATTATTATAACTGTATCTACCCCAAAAATAAAGAAGTATATCTTAAAAATTAATTAATATAAAAAGCAAAGTAGTCAATAGACACTACTTTGCTTTTATACTATTTTTTCTTAACATCAAATTTTACATCTAGTCCATTAAGATTAGTTACTTCTTTTAAATCATTAACTTTAACTAAATTGTCACATAAAGTTTCTTTTTTAATAAAAGCAATATAATCTTCGATAGCTTCTTCAAATTCTTTATTTTCTTCATATAAAATATCGATACGATCTAAGATATCAAAGTCATAGCTCTTTCTTAAATTTTGTACTTTACTTACTAGTTCTCTTGCTATTCCTTCATTAATTAAATCTTTATTTAATTTAGTATCCAAAATAATAAAATTATTTCCTTCATATGAAGCATTAAATCCTTCTTTAGATTCAACTCTGATATCAACCATATTAGGTTCGACAACAAATTCTTCATTATCTAATTTAATAGTAATAGCTTCTTCATTTTTTAATTTATTAATTTCTTCTAGTGAAATATTAATCAAAGCATCTTGAAATAATTTAATTTTAGAACCTAGTATTTTACCTACTTCTTTAAAGTTAGGTTTAACAATAAAGTTCATATATTTACCTAAATCTTTTTCAAAGATTACCTCTTTAACATTTAACTCTTCTTTAATTAAATCAGTTAAATCTTTAATAAAAGGTTCATTTTTACCATCTAAAATAACTTCACTTATCGGTTGTCTTACTTTTATTTTAACTTCTTCTCTTGCATTTCTTCCTAAAGAGATTAAATCTCTTACTAAGTCCATACGCATTTCTATTTTTTCATTAAATTTAGTTTCGTCACATTCTGGATAAGTTGCTAAATGAACACTTTCTTCACCAGTTAAATTAGTATATATTTCTTCAACCGTAAATGGTGATATTGGAGCTATTAACTTACAAAGTCCAATTAAAACTTCATAAGTAGTTTGATAAACAGCTTTTTTATTATTATCTAATTTACTAGCCCAAAATCTTCTTCGATTACGTCTTATATACCAGTTAGATAAATCTTCATTTAAAAAGTTATTTAAAGCTTTACAAACTTTATTTAAATCGTACTCATCCATCGCGTTAGTGACATATTGAACTAACTTATTATATTTAGATAGTAACCATTTATCTATTTCTTCTAAATCTTGATAATCTACATGAAATTCTCTTGGATCTAAATTATCAGTATTAGCATATAGTTGGAAGAAAGTATAAGTATTTTTTAAAGTACTAAAGAATTTAGAATTAACTTCTTTAATACCTTCTTCGTCAAATTTTAAAGGTGTCCACACAGGTGAGGCATTTAACATATAAAATCTAGTGGCATCAGCTCCATATTTTTCTAAAATACCAAATGGTTCCACAGCATTACCTTTACTTTTATGCATTTTTTGACCATATTTATCAAGGATTAAGTCATTAACTAAAACGTTTTTATATGGAGAACATCCCATAACAAATGTGGAAATAACTAATAATGAATAGAACCAACCTCTTGTTTGATCAATTCCTTCAGATATAAAGTCTGCTGGGAATTGTTTTTCAAATAATTCTTTATTTTCAAAAGGATAATGGTATTGAGCAAAAGGCATTGCCCCTGAATCAAACCAACAATCGATTACTTCTTTTACTCTTTCCATTGGTTTACCACACTCTGGACATTTGATATGAATTTCGTCAACATATGGACGATGTAATTCGATATCTTCATTAATTGGTTCAATGGCTTTTTCGACTAATTCTTTACGGGAACCAATCATCTCATTATGACCACAAGAACAACGCCATAAAGGAATTGGTGTACCCCAATATCTATTTCTTGATATAGCCCAATCATTCATATTTTCAAGCCAGTTACCAAATCTTTTTTCACCAACATAGTCTGGATACCAATTAACTTTTTTGTTTTCAGCAATAATCTTATCTTGGAAAGCTGTTGTTTTAATATAAAGACTAGGTTTTGAGTAATATACAAGTGGAGTTTTACAACGCCAACAATGAGGGTAATTATGAACCATTTTTTGTTTTTTAAACAATTTATCTTCACTGGCTAAATATTTTATAATCTCAAGTTCCAAATCAGGATCAACTACTAGTCTACCTTTCCAAGGACCTTCGGTATAACAACCTTGTTCATCGACAGGATTTAACATAGGTAAATCATACTTTAAGCCTACTTCGTAGTCATCTTGACCAAAAGATGGAGCAATATGAACGATACCAGTACCATCTTCCATTGTAACATAATCAGCACAAGTAATATAAAAAGCTTTTTTATTAACTTTTAATATTGGCAATAATTGTTCATATTCACGATACTCTAAGTCTTTTCCTAAATATTCACTAACTACTTCAAAATCATCACCTAATATTTTATGAGCTAATTTTTCGGCAACAATAAAGTTATAACCTTTTGATAGACATTTAACATATTTTTCATGAGGATTTACACAGGCAGCCACATTGGCAAGTAACGTCCATGGTGTTGTAGTCCATACTAGTAAATAAGTATTCTCTTCATCCTTCATTTTAAAAGGAACAGTTACTGTATTAACACTTATTTCTTTATAACCTTGAGCTACTTCATGACTAGCAAGTCCTGTACCACATCTAGGACAATATGGAAGAATTTTTAATCCATCATAGATTAGACCTTCATCAAAGAATTTCTTTAAAATCCACCATTCTGTTTCAATATAATTATTATCATAAGTAACATATGGATGTTCCAAATCAATAAATTGGCCTAGTTCCCTTGTAAACCTTCTAAAAGCTTCTTCATTTTTCCATACTGATTCACGACATTTTTCATTAAATTCTTTTATACCATACTTTTCAATATCAAGTTTACCATTAAAACCTAATTCTTTTTCAACTTGAACTTCAACTGGTAATCCATGAGTATCCCAACCAACTTTACGCAATACTTTGTAACCTTTCATTGTTTTATATTTACAAAATACGTCTTTTAAAAGCTTAGCCAAAATATGATGTACTCCTGGCATACCATTAGCAGTTGCTGGTCCATCATAGAAAACAAAATAATCATGACCCTTATCAATACTCTTATCAAGTATATTCATTTTCTGCCATGTATTAGTAATATTATTCTCAAAATCATGAACATTTTCTTTTGATAATTCCTTAAATTTCATAAATAATTTCCTCCTATAAATAAAAAATAGAACTTCTATAAGGACGAATAAAACCGTGGTACCACCTTAATTTATAGAAAATTCTATCTTGTTACTATAACGCGTAACCGTATTTATCTTATCCATAAATCACAACTTGAAAGTGATCTTAATTAAGTATTAACTTGCTTACTTTCACCTATCTAAGCTCTCTTTTAAGTATTAACTTAATTACGTCTTTCGCATTTGCTTTAACGAAAACTAATATAACACATATTTTTTTATTTTTCAACTTTTTATTATTATCTTGTATGTTAAAGTGTCACAATTTATTATAATCCTGCTATTATTCTTTGTAGTAATCACCTTACTATTTAGATAATAAAAACATCTGATTTCAACTATCGTTGATTTCAGATGAAACCCATAAGGGAAACATCTGATTCCCACAATCAAATGTATCCTTTTTTATTTTATGCAAGTTTCCTTGACAAATACATAATAACATAAAAACGCACTTTTATCAAGTATGTGTTCTATTTTATTCAAAACTTTTTTAAGTTGCATAACTATTTAGTACAAAAAGGTTGAATGAAGAACATTTGTTTGGTATAATTTTATTAGGAACATTTAATAGTTGGGTGCTGCCTCTATCTTTATAGATTGGAGGTGATGCTGGATGAACAAGAAAGATTTTTTAATTCTATCTTTAATCGTTGTCATTCTTTTACTTATAGCATTACTTTTCGTAATTCTAAATTAAAAGTGCACCTAACTCAAACAGTTTGAATTAGGTGCTACACAAATTATTTGGTAACACTCAACACTGCAATATTGAATGTTCCTTTTTTATTTTATGCAAGTTTTCTTGACAAATACATAATAACATAAAAACGCACTTTTATCAAGTACGTTTTATTATACTCGAATAGTTCGAGTTTTATATCAATATGGTGTCCCAGGAGAGATTCGAACCCCCGACCGATGCCTTAGAAGGGCATTGCTCTATCCAGCTGAGCTACTGGGACATATAACCAAGAATAACTTGATTATACACTTTTTATCTAACAATTTCAATATCTTTTAAAGTTTTTTTCAAAATTTCCTCTTTGTCTACTTGAAAAATAACTTCCTCAACATCATAATTATCAAATACTGAATACATAATTGAGTAAACAACTTCTTCTAATATTTGTCGATCATTCATAAAAATACTAGTATTAAAATTTAAAATCATTGTATCACTATCGATTTCATAATTAATAAGTTCGGTATTTTGATTTAAATAACTTACTAAGTTTGGCTCATAAATATATCGACTGGATAAATCATCTATAATAATACTAATCTTCTCTCTGTTATCATCAACATACTTAGTAATAGGAACATAATAATTATTTCCCTCTATTGGTTCAATATAATACTCTATTACCTTCTTAATATCTTTTCTACTTTTGATATTATATTTTTTATTTATTCCATAATCTTTAGTAAATACATCAGGTAAATCATCGTCCCATTCTTTGTTAATAGGAACCCCATCTACTGAAATACTAATGCCATTTACTCCTTCTATTTCTAATAGTGAAAAAGTAATAGCTTCTAACATTTTCATTCTTCTTTTTTCATTGACACTAAGTAATTCTTTTGAAAAATCTATTTTAATAATTCCTTCACTATTAGATATATTTAATATCTTAGTTTTCTTAGGAATTAATCCGTTAAGACCATTAGGTAATAAATCATTACTAGAATCCAATAAATTATTTAAAATGCTTTTAGCTTTTTCATTGATATCTTTATTATTATTAATAACAGTTACTGCTTTTACTAACAAATCATTACTATTTAATAAATAAATATTTATTTTTTCTATATTATCTGTATATTCTATTTCCATATTATTAAAGGTCTTATTACTAGTATCATTAGATGGCATTAAGTAAATTGCTAGTAATAAACATACGGTTAAAGTTGTGATCATTATCTTCTTTAAAGCTTTTCTTTTTAGCATTATATCACCTATAAAATATTATGACGTTTTTTTATATTTATTCATCTAATGATAATTCATTCATTTTTAAAAGCTCAACCACTGCTCCTGCTCTACCCTTAACACCTAATTTTTGCATAACATTTGATATGTGGTTTCTTACCGTTTTTTCACTTATACCCAATTCATTAGCAATTTCTTTAGTACTTTTATTCATAATTAGCAATTCAAATACTTCTCTTTCGCGAAGTGTTAATATCTCTTTAATAATAATTACCTCACTTTCTTTTATGTATATTTGCTCATAGTATTCTATGATAACAACATTTTTAGTTGCGGGTGTTAACCCAAAAAGAAAGTAAAGAAAAAATAGCAAAGCTGCTATTTGTTAAATTTATTTTTCAAATTTGACAGTAATATATACTTTCTCATCATAGAGACTTTGGATACTACGCATAATATTGTTAGCAAGAGTACTATCATGTTCTTTTTTTACGGCTACAACCGTTATTTGATTACCTTCGATTTCTACAAAAGAATCGATACCAAATTCACTTTTTATTTTAGCTTCAAGACTTTCTTCCTGTCCTGATAAAAAATTCAAATATTTTAATTGTTCTAAAGCCTCATTTTTTTCTTCTGCAGTAGCACTATTATTGGTTAATAACCCCTGTAAATCAGATTTTTTCATTGATCTTTCTTCTTCCAATTCTACTCGCATTGCCACTAATATTTCACTTTCTTTAATAACCGCTTCCGTACCATTACTATTATTACTTGTCTCTTGGTTATATGTATTATTATTGGTTAGTAATAAATCATTTGGCATAGTAATGTAATATACACTTAATACTAAAATCAAACTAAATAATGTTAAAAACCACAAACTTTGTTTATTTATCATACTGGCCTCCACACTAAATAATATGAACAGCACAAAAAAAAAGAACATATTTTTATGCTCTTGATACATATGAACCATCTTTAGTTGAAACAACAATAACTTCGCCCTCATCTATAAAGATAGGTACTTTAATTTCCATACCTGTCTCTAATGTAGCATCTTTCATAACACTACTTGTTGTATTTCCTTTTACGGCTGGTTCTGTTTTCGTTACTTGCATTTCAATTTTATCAGGTAAAATTAATCCTAAAATTTCTCCTTCATAAGAAATAATAGTTACATTAATATTTTCTTTTAGATATTTAGCATCGTCACCAAGTGATTTCTTATTTAATTCAATTTGACTATAATCTTCCATACTCATAAAATGATAAGAGTCCCCCATGGAATATAAAAATTGCATGTCGCGTTTTTCAATTCTTGCTGTTTCTACCTTTGTAGCTGAGTTAAAAGTATGCTCAATAGTAGCACCTGTTCTTAGATTTTTTAATTTTGTTCTAACAAATGCAGCCCCTTTACCAGGTTTTACATGTTGAAATTCTAGTACTTGGAAAATATTACCTTCCAATTTAATTGTTATACCTGTTTTAAAATCATTTACGTTAATCATAAATAAACTCCCCTCTTTCTAAAAACTACTTTTTCTCTTTATGAGTTGTATGTTTTTGACATCTTGCACAATACTTATTAATTTCTAAACGATCTGTCGTATTTTTTACATTTTTTTCAGTACGATAGTTTTCTTCATTACAAACAGTGCATACAAGAGTTTTTCTTTGTCTATTTCCTACCTTTGCCATACTATCCCTCCTCGTTTTCTATTGGTATTATATCAAATTTTTCCAAAAAAGCAAAAGATTTTTAGCAAAATTACTATAATAGTAACAAAATTATACATCTTCCTTTCTTGCACATACTAAAATTAGGTGATTTTATGATAATTAGATTAGGTTATGTAGCTATAAGTAAATCCTTGGCAAATGTTACTTCTTCACATAGTGTTAGCTATACTAATTTTAGGAAAAATAATAGTGATATAAATTTAATATATGACGCTGTAAGAAAAAATTTAGATGATTTAGAAACAATTATTACTTATAATATTAAAAACAATATTCACTTTTATCGATTAACTTCTAAACTTATTCCTCTAAATGATCATAAAGATATACAATTTGATTATTGGGAACAATTTAAAGATAAATTTCAAAAAATTTCTAAATTAATAAGTGATAATAATATGCGCGTAGATATACATCCTGATCAATTTACTGTTTTAAACAGTGTAAAACAAGAAGTCTTAGATAATACTTTCCTTATTTTAGAAAAACAATATCAAATACTAAATAATCTTAATATTCAAAATAAAGTTATTATTCTACATGTAGGTAGTAATGTCTTAGGTAAAAAGAACTCCATTAAACGTTTTATAAATAACTTTAATAAATTACCTAGTTATATAAAAGAATGCATTGTAGTAGAAAATGATGATAAAATTTTTAATATTTGTGACGTATTAGACTTATGTACTAATTTAAATATTCCTGTTGTTCTTGATTACCATCATCATATATGTAATGGTTTTAGTGAAATAGATATAAGTAAATACTATGATAAAATCTTTGCTACTTGGAAACATATAAATCCCAAAATACATTTTTCATCTCCTAAAGCATATAACAAAAAGGATATGCGCAGCCATAATGATTATATAGATGTAGACCACTTTATAGCTTTTATAGAACAAGTTAAAGACTTACCCTATAACCTTGATATTATGTTAGAAGCTAAAGGAAAAGACGAAGCTTTATTTCGTCTTGTGAGAAATTTAAAATATAAAACTAATTATACTTTTATTGATGATACAACATTTATTGTCTAATCATAACCATAAGTATCAAAAAAGTAATTGGATATTCTTCTTGCTATTCTAAAATTAGCGGCACTCATATAATCACTACCATTATTAGGATTTATTAAATCTGGAGAAGTAACCGTAATACTCATTTTAGGAGCATTAGCTGGAGCATATCCTGCAAAGGTTTTAGACACAGTAGCAGTATCGATAATATCATTACCATCAGTATCTAAGAAAGATTCACTTGTACCTGTTTTTCCTGCTGGATTCCACGTATATCCCATTACACTAGCACCAGTTCCATAACTAACTACAGCTTTTAATCCCTCCTGTATACGTGATAAATATTCTTTATTCTCTATCTCATTTAATATTTTAGGTTCTACTTTATAATCAAGTTCTCCTAATTCATTACTATTTGATACATGATAAACTTCTTTTAAAAGATGAGGTTGTAACCTTAATCCATTAGAAGCAATAGTAGTCATATATTGAGATAACTGCATAGTTGTATAAGTATCATATTGACCAATAGCAAAGTTAAGTAATAAATCCGAACTATCATTTTTACCAACATTACCAATACTTTCTACTGGTAAATCGATACCTGTTTTGACACCTAAACCAAATTGATTAAATACATTACGATATATACTAAAAGCCGGATTATCGCTACTAAGTTCAAATTTTTTATTATAACTATATTGAAAATTAGCAACTTTCATAGCAATTTTAAATTGATAAACATTAGATGATTGAGCAAGAGCTGTAATATCATCAATATAACCCAAATTACCCCAAGAACATTTTCTGGGAACTGAATATAACTTAATGCATTCATCTTTTTGATATTCCCCAATTTTAATCGCATTAGTACTATATCCAACATACATAGATGCTCCTTTTACAACACTACCTGCTGTCATTGGACTAGTAACAATCTCAGGAGTATAGTCTACAATTTCATATCCACCATTTCTATATATAGCCTGTTTACCACTCATAGCTAGAATTTCCCCTGTATTAGGTTGTTGAATAACTACGAAACTATGATTGTAATATTCGGTATTGGGTTCATATTTGGCATTTATTATTTCTTCCTTTAAAATTTTTTCTACTTCTTTTTGTAAATTAATATCAATCGTAAGAACAATATCATTACCCCTAGAACCTTCTTCTAATAAAACTAACTCATTATTAGATCCTACTTTGTATTTAGCTTTTTTACCTTTTAAAATACTTTCATACTGCTTTTCTAAGTAACTTACTCCTACTACTTCATCAAGGGAATATCCATTACTTAAATAATAATCTTTGTCTTCCTTAGTAATATTCGAAATACTTCCTAAAATACTTCTAAAAGTATCACCATATAAATATACTCTTTCCCAATTGTATTTAACATCAAATCCTCCTAAACTATCACTATTTTCCGCAATATAAGCATATTCTTTATCACTTATATTTTTATCTTTGATAATCTTTTCTTCATAAGAATATCCTTTATTCATCAAGTAATAAACATAGGCAGCATCTTTATCTTTTTCATCATATATAGACAAATCTTCATCAGTTATCCTTTCTAATTGTAAATAATATATATCCATTGATGATAATTTTCTATTTTGTAATTTTTGCCATTCTATAGGGGTTATTTTATTCTTAGCTAAAGAAGGATTATCGGCAATCCAAAACTCTTTTAAATTGGTAAGTAATAATTTTGAACTATCAATATCAATATGTTCTAATAGAGAATATGCTAATTCTATTTCTTCTTTAGCAGTTACTTTGTCTTTCTTTTTATAATAAATAACAGGAATAGCTTTATTATCAACTAATAAATTATAATTGCGATCATATATTCTTCCTCTTGGAGCACTAGGACCATATACAATAGTCTCAGTTAAACTTTCTAATTTTTCTTTATACACTGCACTATCAATAATAGTAATTTTAAAAAATGAATATAAAATAACAGTAAAAAATAATATTATAAATAATTCTAACAAATGAAATCTATTCTCTATTCTTTTAGTATTTGATACTTTATTTCGTTTCATATAATCACCATTATTAGTTTGCTTCATATTTTAAATCTTATAGCATATATTTTTATGGGAGGATTAAATGTACGAATTTTTAATAAAAGAATATATCAATAAATTAACTGAAGATGATATTAAAAAATATGCCCAAAATTATCAAATTGATATTAATGATGATGAGGCCAAAATACTATACTTATATGCTAAAAATTATTGGAAAGAGTTTTATAATGGTGAACCTAATGAATTATTAGATGAATTAAGAGAAAAATTACGACCAGAAACTTATGAAGAATTATATAAATTGTACCAAAAAGCAAAAAGTAAGATTAATGAATAATCTTACTTTTTAAATTACTATCAAATTGTTTATTTCTAATCATTTCTATTTCATATTTATAAGGAGGTAAATCTTCTACATAAGGTGTCTCTAATATTTTAGGTATCTTTTCTAATCTTGGATTATATATAATTTTTATTAAATTATCAAAACCCAATGTACCAAATCCAATATTTTCATGTCTATCTTTATGTGATGATATAGGATTTTTACTATCATTAATATGAATACACTTAACATAAGATAACCCTACTATTTTATCAAATTCATCTAGCAATGCATCAAAATTACTAATATCATAACCGCTATCATTTAAGTGACAAGTATCTAAACATACACCAATATTTTCTTTATTATTTAACCCATCAATTATTCTTTTTATTTCATCAAAATTACTTCCTATTTCTGTGCCTTTTCCTGCCATAGTTTCTAATAAAATGACAACGGTTGTATCCTTAAGAATAATGTTTAAGGCATTAATAATATTATCAATTCCAACGTCGATTCCTAATCCTACATGACTTCCAGGATGTAATACTAAATACTTAATCCCTAACTCTTCACATCGCTTTACTTCTTCTTTCAAAAATCTAATGGAAAAATCATATTTATCATCTTCTTTATTGTTAGCAAGATTGATAATATATGGAGCATGAACAATTACTTTTGAATAATCAATATTTTTTTTAATCATCATATCAATGGCTTTTTTAGTAATTTCAGAATTTATTTTTGATCTTACTGTATTTTGAGGTGCTCCAGTATAAAACATAAAAGTATTGGCACCATAACTTAAGGCTTCTTCAAGACTTCCTAATAATTGGGTATTGCTATTAAAAGAAACATGAGAACCAATTGTTAACATAAATATCACCTATATTTAATTTTAACAAACATAAATTATAAAAGCAAAAAAAAATTTCATCGTTAGATGAAATTATTTTAAAGCATCACATGAAACAACTTTTGCAGTACCTGTTGCCCCTGGTATTGTTATAGATAAACCTGATGTAGTAGATATAGCTGGCATACTAGCACTAGCACCAATTGAACTAACTTCAGCTTTATCAGCATCAACTAATTCAGTTCCAAATCCAGTATTGTCAAGAGCAGCTACTTGATAATTAAATCCATTAGCATCTCTTGTAACAACTACATATGATTTCTTTGGTTCATATGCTGAGAAAGGAGATTTAGTATTACTTCCTCTTTCAAGATCGATACAAACAAAAGGTACAACTAAATATTGTTCACTGCTAAATGAATAATCATCATTATCATATCCATTAACTTCGATAGTTACAGCATCTACAAATTTTGAAAGCTGAGTTTTATAAGTTTTAATTCTTGATTGTTGAATATATTTATTTACTGCAGGAACAGCAATAAGTAATAAAACTCCTAAAATAATGATAACTGCCAAAAGTTCAATTAATGTAAATCCTTTTTTATTTAATTTTTTCATTTTTTATCCTCCCATATTATAAGTAAATATTACCATAATCTGTTTTTATAGTCAATAATTTTAGTTTAATTTGCTAAAAACTTTTTCGATACCAATAGCACCTGTAATATCTAAAATCTGACTTTCATTAACCATTTTATCATTGCTTACTATACCTAAAGTTACATTAACTTGTGTATTTTGTTTTACTAGTTTATAACGTGTATTTCCAGAAAGAGATGAAGAAGATACAAGATTAATTCCTACATTTTTATTTATAGAATCATTATCTGAATTTGTACACTCTAAATCACTACATGCTACTAAATGTACAAAATATTCATACTCAGTTACTTCGTTTTCGGTATGATTAACAATTGCAACAAAAGATCTAGTAGGGCTATATTCAGTATTATAAGGTGTACTAGATATATCAGCGGTATTTAAATATTCCAAAGTTAATATTATCGCTTTACCAACAGACGGATACTCTATTGAAGTATCTCTCCTTAATGTATACTCCGCTAAATTAATCATTTCTTTGGCATCAGTAACAACTGTATTTTTTTTATTTTTATCTAACATTCCTAATACATTTGGTACAGCAATCATCATTATTACACCTAATATAATTACAACCGCTAAAAGTTCAATTAATGTAAAACCTCGTTTATTCATATCAATTCTCCTATAATAGTAATTATATCTTTTTTTTAATTTTTTTCAATATAAAAACGAAGATTAATTAATCTTCGTTATTTTTGTAACATATTTAATAAATTAACTTTGAACATATCTTTTTCTGGATTTGATTTAGAAATCATAACACCTTTATAAGTACTTAATTCAGCTCTATGTCCTTCATCTAAAATACCTTCAGGTGTAATATTTGTAAGTAAAATAATATGTTTATCTTCATAAACAGTATAATGTAATCTAATTTCGCCATGTACTTTAGCAAATAATTCATCAGTTGGTAATTTTAATTCATAGGATTTTGAATTTTCTTTTTTATTAACAGATACAAGCTCACCTAAGAAATTACCACTTCTTAATTCTGGATAATAGTCAAATGTTAATTTTTTATATGCCAACATATTGTACTTTCTTACAGTTCTTTCTTTCTTTCTAAAATCGTTTTCATTTTGATATTCAAAAATATATGATTGTTTCATTATAATTCAACCCCTTTTCCCTGAAATCTTGAACCCCTATTTTCCAAGATGTCTGTATTATAACATAACTGTCTCTTTTTGTCAAATTTTTTTGACTTTTTCCATTCAAAAATGTTTATAACAATTAATTATGTGTAAAGTTCAGATTTCATTAATTACTAGCTTTTATTATATTGTTCAATATAAAATTCTTTATACTAAAAAATAAAAGTCCTTATAGACTTCTCAGAGTGTAGACAAACCCCTAGAATTTTTCTAGAGGTTTTCTTATGCAACTTTTAAAAATAGAAGTTTGATAATTT
>CANQDV010000011.1 GCA_947593955.1 uncultured Bacilli bacterium
CTCTGAACATATGGAGTAAGTTTACCATTAAGGATTTTATTGACATTATCCCAATCTTCATGTTTGATATAAACCCTTCCTTCAACCAAATCGGAAAATCTTTGAGTGTATTCAGGTCCAAATAAACATTCGGCAATGTCACTATGAGGATGCATACTTGCGACATCAAGTAAAGCAACATTACTATATATACCTGGTTCTGCATATACATATCCTCCTTCTCCTACTTCTTCTCCACGATACATAGATTTACCTGCTTCATATACATATCCTGGAAAATATGGTAATAATGAATTAGCTTCTCCATGTTTATGTTTCATCATATCTGGACATACTTTTTTTAAAAATCTTAAAATATCAGTTGGTAATTCTGTTACAGGCTCAGCTAGATTCCTATAACAAAATTGTGATTGTGGTTTTCTATTATTATCAAATATAATTTTAGTAGTTAGTGTATTAGTTGTATCATTGACAGTCATACCTGCTAAATCTGCCAATATTTCTCTTGCTAACCAATCAGCACTTAAATAATTCCATGCCGCTTCTGTAGCAATAACATCATTATCACAATATTCAGCTACTTCAACCCATTTTTCTTCGGATACAGGCTGATCCCAAGGTAACCCCAATTCTTTATGGTAAATACCCATTTCAATTTCGAGTTTTTTAAGTGACTTTTTGTTATATGAGGCTGCAAAGTCATACACATCTGTGTAGGAAAGGTTATAAGCTTCACCAAAAAATGCATTTCTATCACCTTCTATTATTCTTTGAGACAAATTAAATAGTTGTTCATTAGAATATCCTAATAACCTTGCATATATTAAATGATTATCATAACGTCTGCAATTAAAACCTACAAGTCTATATCTTAATAACTCTTCAATATCTTTAGGTTCTGGATTTATCATTCTAACAACCTTATTTTTGTCTCCTTCAATTTTCCAATTAACTAAAAATAAATTAGGAAATACCTCAATATCATAAAATACAATATTAGAATCTTTACTATCAATATAATCGGATGGTTCATCAGATTTAAAGTGCATTTTTTCAACTAATTTAATACAATAATCAGCTCTATTAGTACTGTTCATTGCAAATGCATATATTTCATTTTTCATATCTGAAATATCATACTTTAAACCTTGTTCATAAGCATCTTCTAATATTTTATATATAAAATCAATACTAGGTTTCGTACCTGGATGTATTTCTTTCTCTAAATTTCTTTTAATTAATTTTCTTATACCTATTTCACTTTTTATTACATTACCGCTAACCATAGGTTTTTCTCCTTTCATCGGTAAACCAGAACTTATTTTTTTAATAGGTAAATTATTACACTTAGTTAATTTTCTTCTAAGTGAACTTTTACCTGTAAAAACTTTAATTTCTATACTATCTGCATATACTCTACTTAATTTAGTAGGATCTCCAGTATAAATATAATGTAAATGAATACCTGCTCCGGATTTTGATAATTCAGCATAAGTTTTAGGCCATTTACTAGCTGCTTCTAAATTTTTTTCAAAAGATTTTTTACCAGATTCATCTTTTATATCAAAATCTATAACGATATGATTCTCAGGTACTCTTACATAATGAACTTTTTTTGTATCGATAGTTTTTAAGGTAGTTTTAACATTATCCCATTTTTTACTAGGAGTTTCTTTTGCTGTTGCATATTGAGCAAGACAATCTTCACATTCTTTATCAAATATAGATTCTTGTTTTTTAAATTCTATAGAATATAAATTGTTTTCAGAAATTTTACTACCGGGATTTTTTTCAGATTCATTTTTATCAAAAATATCAGTCTTAAATCCGGTTATAATAACATCTTGCTCTTGAACCATCTTCTAAATATAATCTATCATCATATGATTCAAAATAATTCTTTAATTCTTCTTTAAACACTCGTCTGGATACTGGATAAGACATATTTGTATCATCGCAATAAGTCTTATACATTTCCCAAGCAGCTTTTAAAGTTGTTCCATTTTGTTTTTTAAAAATATAAAATGAATCATAAACAAAATTATAAAAATCATTTGAAGCACTCATCATAGATGTAGGAACATAATCATCATAAAATTGTGGATCTTCCAAATATACTTCTCTACAATGCCAAGCAATAGGACCCAATTCAAATTTAGCTTGCTTAACAAGTCTTCTATATTCCATTGTCGGTATTTTATTACCAGTTGGTGATACATCAATTAATCTTCTTATTAAACCTGATTTAGCATCTGTTATCTTAACTGGTTTATTTGTACCCATAAACAAAAAACATTTAAATCTATTTGAATATGTCGATTTAAATTTCTCATTTACAGTCATTAATTCATGTGAAACTAAACTATTTAATCTAGTATTATCTTCTATTTTAGATAAATCACCATCATGTTGTATTGCTACTAAAGGGTTACATTTAAAAGGCTCTAATGCAAACGAATTATTACCTGAACCCAATGCTCTAGCATCAAATACTGAATAATATCCTTCAAATAAATCTTGAATAATATTTAATATTGTTGATTTACCTGTTCCTGCTGCTCCATATAATACCATAAATTTTTGTATAGTTTTAGAATCACCAACTACGATAGATCCGATGGCCCATTCTAATTTATGTCTATTCTCTTCATCATATAAAGTAGATATAAGTTTATTATAAGCATCTATATTACCATCCTCTAATGGATATGGTAATCTTTTACTAGCATAATCTTTTTTATTGATTTCACTATTTGAGAATACTAATGTTTCATCTAACATTTCAAATGAATCTCTTTTCTGTTTTTGACAATATTTATGCCAAGTATCAATTGAACCCGTAGATGAATCCCAAGTAAACAAGGTATTAACTATTGTATCTGGATGTTTTGCTTTATATGCCTCAGTAGCTTTTTGTAATTCTATGTCTATAATATTAAGAGCGTCATCTTCATTTGTAGACCATAAACCTTTTTCTTCAAGCCACACAGCATAAAAATCTCCACCTCTTATCATTAAATCTTGTGATTTAGGATATAGTTTAAATTTAGGATATATATCAACACCTTTTTTATTTTGACGTACTGATATAATTAAAAAATCTACCATAACTATTATCCCTCCAGTTTTCCGTTTGTAATACCTTTAAATTTAATCTTTTTCACGTAAATATCCTCCTTTCTAGTCAAAATCGTCTAAATATATACCTAATTGAGACCAAATATCAAGCTGTGTTAAATCACCATCATAATTAGGTATATAAAATAAACCTCCTTTACCATTTGGTTCATAACGTCTTTCCATAAAGTTGTATAAAATATCATTAGCTATTTTTTTATCAAATCTTTCATCAGTCATATAAGCTAAGCCTAAATTTTTAAGCATGCTCCAAAACCATTGTAACGTTCTATCACCATATTTAGGATTATCCATTATAGTTTCTTCACATTTTATAGCTAATGCTAATATCATTTCTAATACACTACATGGTTTATCTAAAATATCCATAACTATGGATGTATCGTATTTTACAGTATAAGCAAATCTATATCTTAGATCAGTTCCGTCCATTGCTCTATTCAAATCGCTATAATGATAAAAATCAAATGTTGTATCATAAAGTAAAACGAATAATTTATGATATGATATCTTATTATTAGTCTTACTTTTACATCCATAATTATATAACCATTTGAAGTATTCATTTTTTACCTGATCTTCAAATTTTGCCATTAAGTTTCCTCCTCACCAAAGAGCTCTTTAAAACTCTTCTCCGATCTTAATATTAAATAATCCGCTTCATTTGCATAATCACGTACGTAAACTCTTTCTATAGTTATATCATCAAATTCTTCTAACGCATCTCCTACAAATTCTTCAGGATCATTTATTTTACTATCTTCTTCGTCAACTAATATACCATCATCAGTATACATTAATGTCATTTCTTGATAACCTGTTTCTCCATATTCATTTTCATCTATTATTTCAGGTTTTTTACTATTCGAATTCTTTATTATATTAGTAACTATTTCATCTTCTGTTTCTGGTTCTGTTGCATATCCAACTTTTTCAATTATTTCCTTATTTTCTTCTTTTTCATGTTCATTTAATATATCCTCTGCTTCTTTTTCAGATTCTATATGAAATTTATTGTGTCTTTCTACTACATCATCATGTATTTCTGTTAATCTTTCCTTTTCTTTTTTAAATGTTTCTACTACTGAATCGATTTCTTCTTGAGCTTGTTCTGAATATTTTTCATTTAAAAATCTATAAGTTACATAACTACCCAATCCAAAACCAGCTATAAAACATAATAATTTTTTCATTTTAATACCTCCTAAAAATTAAATTGGAGACTATCATAAAAGTAATCTCCTGTTCTTGGACTGTCCAATCCTCCTCAAATTTTATCATATATTACTCCGTCTACATTGAAGTCTAATAAAATATTATATTCATATCCATCTATAAATCTTCTATTAGCTTCTCTTGGATCATATATTCCAAAATCTACATAATTATCACCATTTTCATTATCTTTATCATATATCCATCCAACAACTTGACCGGCTTTAGTTCTTGGAATATCCAACATATCATAAACTTCATTTAAGAACAAATGTCCTCTAGTTCTAAGAACATCATTTGCGTAATCTTGTTGTCTTCTTAAAAACATTAAATTATATTCTGGGTCTTTTCTATGTTGATCTGAACCACAATCAAAGAATTTAGCAAATTCACTAATTCCTTCAAGTGGATTTTCTATTTCATAAACTACTTCTTTACCTTTTTTATCTTTACCATTTTTATCTTTTGTTGTAGTTTCTATTTCTTTAGCTTTAATATTATATCTTAATTCTTTATCAATATTTTCACCAAATCTATCAACTACATTTTTTCTATAATCTTTAAATCCTTTATCTACAACTGTATATGCAGCTGCTAATGCTACATTTCTTTTCTTTAATATTTTATGTCCCATAACAATACTTGCTATAGATACACTACCTAATATAACAGATGGTGCATATAATTTAACTATTTTAACACCTGTTTGTACATATAATTTTGTAAGATCTTTTTTACCATCTTCTTCTGAATAATCACTAGCAAATTCTTCATCTTCTAAACATGTATGAATAGCTGCTTGCGTTCTTCTTTTTTCATCTAATATTTCATTAATTTTTAATGTTTCTTTACAAGCTAATACGGCACTTGCTACTGTACCAACTATACCAGCTGTTGTTAATATAGCAGGACTATGTTTCTTTAATAATAATCCTGTTTTTCCAGCCATGTTTGATAATTGTTGTAATGCTTTAATTTTCATTTTATTTTATTATCTCCTTTCAAAATATCAGTCTATTGGAACTGCTCTAGGCATTCTAATCATATAACCATCTCTAACTCTGGCTATTGTAGCACTCCTAATATTAGTCCAACCATATTTATTATCTGTATAATTACCTGTTACACCTACTAAATCGTATAAATCAGCAACACGTACTAATCCATACTTTTCCATAAGTTCATCCATTCGTTCTAAAACTTCCTCTGCCTCACCTCTTGTAGACAATATAATATCATCATATGAATATGCAGAAGCTACAGAATATCCTCTATCAGGTGTTCTTTGTCTTTCTCTATCATAATAACTTCTATAAGATACTCTATCTGCTGTAGAACGTCTTGATCCTCTTCTAGACTCACCATAAAGAATAATATCAATACCATCTGTAACAATATCTGATATTGCTTTCTTTATAGCAGGTATTAATACCTCACCAAATACATATGATTTAACATTTCTTGCATCTTCAGATACAAAATCATTCATAAATTTATTAAATTTACTTTTCTTTTTAGTTTTAACTTTACCTGTTACAACTTTTTCAATTCTTTTTTCTTCTTTTTGCTCTTGAGATTCCTTATATTTATGAGAATTCGGTTTGTACTCCTCCATTAATTTTCTCCTTTCTAAAAAATAAAAGAGAATAACATAAGTTGTCATTCCCTAAAATATGATTTATTCTTCAATATGTTGTTCTATATCAGATACATCATATGAATCTATATCATCATTTTCTTCTTCGACTTCAACAGTCTTTTTACTTCTAGATCCTAATAAGAATCCAACTAATCCTGCTCCACCAAGAGCTAAAACTTTCAAAGCTGTTTTACCAACCTTTTTAAGTTTTTCTTTCTTTTCAACTTTTACTTCTACCATTTCAGTAGATTCTTCAGGTACTTCTACCTCCTCTTTAGTTTCGTCAACTACGACTTTTTTTTCTAGTTTTTCTGTTTCTTTTTTATCTGCCATTTTTAAAAACTCCTTTCTTAATATTCTATTATAGCATATGTTAAATATGCGAAAATTAATTACATTAATTTGTCAAAATCATATCTTGGTTCAACCATATAATCTATAACTATACATGGTTCGTCATTATCGGCAAGACATGTGTTAAAATCTGGTTCAATTAACCCTGAATCTAAATTCCAACCCATAATATCGCCATTTTTTACATTTTTTAAACCTAATTCACCATAAACTTCATTAAGAGATACATAATGTTGATATGTTAACTCTCTATTCATTTGATTTATAGCTTTTTTAATAGTTTCTAAATCAGATCTAAAATATCGTCCTGACAAAGAATCCATAAATAAAGTATTTCCTTTGTTAGTTAACAATATAGTTTCATTAGTTGGTTTATTTTCATTAACTTTATCTTGAGATATAGAATTTCTTATATCTTTTTCTTTCTTTTCGCCTAAAGTTTCAATAACTTTATCTCTATATCTTATTAAAGTTCTTTCTGATATACTATAAGCTGCTGCTAAAGCTGCATTTCTTTTATGATTAACAGCACTTGCACCAACTATACATGTAGTACTTGCTATACCTAATAAAACTGATGGTAAATATGGTTTCCATGTAGTTTTTACCATATCAACAGGTTTTAATTCTTTAACTCCTAATCTTTCTTTCTTTTCTTCTATCAAATCTAAAGCTAAAGGTGTAGATTTAACTGCTAAAATAGCTGTTGATACAAAACCTAATATACCAATACCTGTTAATATTTCAGGACTGTGTTTTCCAAGAAAATGTCTTGTAGATTTAAAAATATTAGTTAATTTAGTATTCATGTTTACTCTCCTTTCTATAAAAATAAAAAGGCATTACGCCTTTTCTTTACCAGATTCAAGAAGATTTACTCTATCTTCTAAATTATCTAATCTTTTATCTGTAACTATATCACTTACAGATTCTAATATTGCTGTTACTCCAGCTACTAGTCCTGTTCCAACAATTACAAATATAGCTTTTTTTGATAATTTCAGTTTATCCATAATCTTCTAATCCTCCTCTCATTATAGTATATGATTTACATACGAATTATTAATAAATAAGATTCGTATAAGGCGTTAATGATGTTAAAATATAACATTCTAAACCATCATTTAAAGTAGTTTTTTGATGCATAAACTCTATTTCATAGTAATCTCCATGATCTATCCAACCGTATTCATCACCATGAATAGTTAAAGGTATATTTAATAATCTATATAAATCATTTAATGTGACAATACCAGAAGCTGCAAACTCTTGATTTAATGTATCTTCAGCCTTTAACACATCTGTAACAGTATTTTCAAAATATCGCATAGAATCATAATCGAAAAATAACACGGAATCATTGTCTAAATCAATATCATCTATATTTTTTTCAATTATAGCACTTTTAATACGCTTATCAGCATCTTCGCCATATAATTCTTTAGTTTTTGCTATATATTCTTTGTAACTATTATCAATAAACATATAAGCTGATACTAACGATGCTTGTGATTTAATATTTAAATAATGTGCTCCAAATATACAAGATAAAGTAGCAAAACAACTTATGCCTGCTGGTAAATAAGGTTTCCAAGCTATTTTAACTTTATCTAATTTTGTTAAATTATCATGTTCTTTTAATAAATCTAAAGCTTTAGGTGTCGCTTTAGCTGCTAATATAGCTGTTGTTACTGTTCCTATAGCACTTGTAATAGTTAAAGCTAATGCTGAATATTTTTTTAATAAATATTGCGATTTTTTCATGAATTTATCCTCCTTTCTATAAAAATATGTATAAAAATAAAAGTAGGAATAACCCTACTTATTTTTAGCTTTTTTAGTCTTCTTTTTCTTAAAGAATAACTTCTTTATTATAAAGAATATAACTAATCCACAAACTATAACATCTCCGAATACAATGATTGCTCCTGCTCCGAATATTGCTACTGTTAATATAATAAATGCTACTAATATAACTAGTATTATAAATAATAATAAAAATGTAAACATATTGTTTTTACCTCCTATATTAATTCTCTATAATAGAAGGTGTTTTTTATGCGAAAATATAAAGGACATTAAGTCCTTCATCTGAGTGTACATTATTATTTACCCTTTCTAGGTATAAGATTACTAAGTAATGGTTTACCAAGTGTACTGGTTATGGTGGCACTTTCATCAAACTTAAATGTTTTTCGAATTCCATATATTGATACTCCTGTTGATATAACGAAAGTAACTATACTAATAACGTTTCTAATTCTTTCTCTTCCATTATCGCATTCTATTTGTGAAATCTTTACATCTGTTTCTTGATCAATGCGTTCTAATTCTAAAATTTCCTTACGTATTCTGTCCTTTTCGTCTAACAAAATTTCATATTCATTAGAATCCGGTTGATACTCCTTTAATTTGGTGTTAATGCTGTTATAATCTTTCCACAAAGCTTGATAAATTTCATTCATTTGTTTCTACCTCCTAAAATATAAACTGAACATACGTCCTCATAATAGTATATGTTAATTTTGCGATTGATTATTTACATGAATTATCTTTAACATAACATAATCATATGAATCATCGAACGTTGTATCAATATCTAATTGTGCATATATCTCTTCAGTTTCATTATTTACATATAAAAAACCTATAGCTTGTCTTTTTTCACGTATGTAATTGGTTATTAAATGTAATACAAAACCTAAGAACAAACCACCTAAAAACAATAATACATAAATAAAATTAAAAGTAATAGATAACATGTTTACTCTCCTTTCCATAAAAAATAAAGAGAGTTATTAAACTCTCACATGTTTTCCTTTGTATGATTTAAGTTTCATAACACAAGGATGATTTGCATTATATAAAAACATTCTAAACCTTAGAATCATAGCTTCTAAACGATTTAGTTTAATTTTTGCACAAACTTTAGATTTTTTACCTAGTTTTTCTTCATAAACTACAATATCCTTTCTAAGTTCATTTTTGCATTTTGCTGTTAAACAATGATGTGGTAATCCTGTTATTACATAATTTTTCTTCATTTGTTTTTACCTCCTATATTAATTTTCTATTATAGCATATGTTTTTTATGCGAAACAAAAAGGGTATAAAACCCTTATTTTGTAACATACATCTTATCTGGTGTATCTTTGATTACTAATTTGTAATCTTCATTATTGCATAAAGATAATAATCTATACCATTGATCTTCATTCATAAAAACTCCGATATCATAAAATAATTTATCATCTATAGTTTTTATAGATACTGTCATTGGATTTGTCTCTACTACATTCTTAAACTTACGTTTATGTTCTGTAGATTCCTTTATGAAATCAATAAATTTGTAAACGTGTTTCTTTTCTGAAATAAAGATATACTCCTTTACTGTAAATACGTTTCTAACTTTTTTAACTAAATTTTGCATATAAATTCTCCTTTCAATATTACTCATTAAAGGATAAGTTTATATTGCGAATTTATTAAATATTTTTTATTTTTTGAAGTATATCACTTACTTCTTTATCATTTAAACATCCTAAAATATCAACTCCGATATTGATTTGTAACATCATAAGGAAATTTTATGATAACATACTCATCTGGAGCCAATTTATTTTCCTCATCATATAATATTGGACATACTTCCCATAAATTTTGTTCATATCCAGCTGTTCCATATGATTTTACAACAGAAGCTCCGTATGAATTCGGAAATCTAAAAATATAATGTACTCCAGGTTTATTATTTATAGTATCACCATATGTATCAACTAGATAATTATCAAAATCTGGACAATCTAGATTGAAATCTAATTTCATAAATATCACCTCCTTATAAAAAAAAATAAAATAGAGAGTGCGTCATGAGTCCTCTATCATTACTGATAGTAGCCTAGCCGTACGCATCTTACGATTTAGCTTTCTTATGTTCTCTTATTCTCTCCATTAAAGAAAAAGTATATTGTGCGAAGAAAAAAAAATAAAGTGGATCATTTTATCCACCTTAAACCATCGTTTCCTGCCATGTAACATACTGTACAAGACATAACAGATATTATAAATATCATGACATAATTATTATTAATTGAAAATAAATTAATTAAAATTTGTGTCAAACATATTATAACTATTATTAGAATTATTTTTAAGTTGTTCGTAAACTTATCCATAATATTACATCTCCTCTCATTAAACAAAAAGTTTTTTAGACGAAAAAGAAAAAGGTTATGTTAAACCCTTTCTCTAAAATCTTTTATACATGATAAACATAATGTGATAAATACTATTGTAAGTATTATTATCATATCATTGTAAATACATAATTCAACATTTGAATAAATATTATTCCATTCTATAAAAGTAAATAAATCAGTTCCGTTCTGTATACTATATCCCATTATAAAATTTGTTATAAGTGTACATATTGTTCTAATCATTTTAATCATCTCCTTTAAATATTCTTTAAATACTACATGTTTTTTAGGCGAATTAACTAAAATATAACAAAAATAACCCTAAAAAACGCCAATTTTAACGTATAGCCACGAGAATCAAAAATAAGCGTTTTTACCCCTTTCAAGCATAAATTATATTCCTAAAATTTTAAAACAGCTTAAAAACGATTCTCGTGCCTCGTTTTTTCAGTAATTTGAGAAATTTTGCTAATTTCGGCAAAAATAAGAGGACATGCATAAAACACGCCCTCAAAAAGAAAGGAATTATATTATAGCATCTGGTTGACTCTTTTTTGAACAGCATTATAATCATATCCTGCTGCTTGTAATCTTCTTTTACGTTCTTCTCCATTACCAAAGTCTCCTCTGATAACTCTTCTAGCAACATCATCAAGATTATATGATGGTGTGGAACTTACTCTACCTCCACCAAGTATTTGATTAACTCTTTGTTGAACAGCATTATAATCATATCCTGCTGCTTGTAATCTTCTTTTTCTATCGTCACCATTTCCATAGTTACCAGCTATAACTGCTTGAGCTACAGCATCTAATGAACTTCCACCTGAAGATGAAGCAGAGCTTCCTCCTCCAGTTATACATCCATTATTAACCCATCCCAAATTACCATTATCTAATAAATATGGATTAAGTGCTCCACTTATTATTCTTGTAATGGTTCCAGATGTTTTGGCGGGTTTTAATTTCTTAGTAGAGTTACTTGCTGTATATACACCATTGATAGATACAACATCTCCTACTTTATGTCCTGTACTAGGAGCTGGTATTGGAGCTGGTGTGTAGCCACTACCTAATCTAGAATTTACAATATTTGCTAATTCTGGTAATTTAGATTGTAAATATGGTCCTGGGCAATCTGTATTGCTAAACATATTATGTCTTGTAAGACTTCCATTAGGAGTTCCATCATAAACTAATGAGAATCCATATCTCCTACAAATATCAACACATAGATTAATTAAAGCATTCCAAGCTGCATCAGATATAGGCCAGTTTCCTCCAGTTGAACTATTAGATACTTCTATAGTAATTGCTTGGCAATCATTTGTACGTGAACTTGAAGTCCAAGCTCTGTTATTTTCATCAACATTACCTACAATTCCACCATCATTACCTATACAATAATTGGCAGAAGCATCTCTAGAACTATTTTGGAATAATCTGGCACATTGTTCTCCTGTTAATACTCCTGACATATGGTGAGGTGTTATTTTACATACTTTATAACCTAATCTACCATGAGTATAATTATCTGAAGCTGCCGGGACAATACTTCTACATAAACTTGAATATCCCATTATTCTCCCTCCTCTTTACCATTTGTTAATTCATTATTCATTTCATCTGAAATTTCTACATCATTATCTTCCATGTTAATTCTCCTTTCCATCAGTTTGTGTATTATCTTGTGATTCATTCATAATATCTTTTACTTGTTCTTCAATAGAACTAAAATGTTTATAATTAACATTAGATATTTGTAGGACTGTACCTAAAAATACATCAAAAGCAGTCATTATCGTTAACACGATATCAGTACTACCAAAATGTATACTATTAAGTATCACTCCTACAAATGTTGTTAAAGCAGGTAAAAATATTAAAGCAATATATTTTAAAATATCATAAACTTTATTTGAAAACATATTTTTTATCCTCCTTTACTATGAATATATCCCATTATTATCCAAGAAATTATAGCTATAACAAAAGTTAAAAATGCTCCTACAATTCCTGATAATAATTGAGATTGAACTATCTTTTTATTTTCTTTGTATTTAACATAATCAGCTGATGCCAATTCATCTAAACGTTTATTCATGTTATCTTGAGTTTTTTGCATTGATTGCATACTTTGAGCCATAAGGTGAACATTCTCTGCTAAGTCTCTCGTTGCTTTTATATCATCACGCATGTCATCAAATATCTCTTTATAAGATTCATGTTGTGCTTGACATTTAGCTTGATAGGCTTTTAAGTCTGTTACTTCTTTAGTAAGCTGTTCATTAGTCATTATTAGTCCTCCTTTCTTCATCGATAACAATCATTGTAAGTAGATCGTACTTACGTTCTAATTCGTTAGTTTTATTATATAGATCTTTGTAATCAGAATATAACATACCATTATACATAAATTCAAATGTAAACATTGATAATAAACTAACAATAACCATAGTTATTACTAGTTTTGCTGTTATTTTCATTTCAATCACCTTTAATCTAAATTATCAAAACGTACTTTATCTAATATTAAATTTCCATTAGTAGTACTTCGTGGTCTCATACTAGTGTATAAACATTCTCCAGCAATATTTTCATTATAATCTGATCCATTTACTGGAGAGTCTGTTTCAATGGTTAATATGTTTTTATATGGTCTTCTGATTAATTGTATACGTCTTTCATTATTATCTTGAGCAATATAATAAATATAATTATCATCACAACTAAATGAATGTTTAGATATATACCAATACATTCTATCTACACAATTTCTTATATAGTTAAGAAAATCTACAAACAATTGAGGGTCCTTTAGATTACCAAATTTATCCATTGTTACTGTTACAGCTTTAGTTTCATTATCATAATCAAGAATATAACTATCAGTATAAGAACCATAAGCTCGAGTATTATATATACAATCTCTTAAAGATTCCATAGTTTGAAATTCTTCATCTTCATGTTTTTCTTCCCAATTATCCATATCAAATAAATATATTTCCTCAGTATCAAAGTTTATACTTAAACCAGTAGTACAATAAGTATATTCTTTTCCAGAGAAATATAAATATAATTTTCTATTTATTTTGTCTATCATTGAATATCCATTAGCATACCATAAATCACTATTAAAACCTTTAAAAATATTTTCTGCAAAATCTGGATCATTGATAGTAAATGTATTTGTAAATGGTTTAAATTTTATATATTCTTCATATTTAGGTATGTTTTCATTTCTTCTTGTATAATCTGCATCTTCATATATTTTATATAATTTATCTATATTATTTATATCTATTTCTATACAATCTATACAATATATATCATCTACCTGTTCTTTATTGGTTGGGTAAATATGTCTATAACCATCCATAAAATATATTTTAAGTTTATTATCAGTATCTATAAACCAACTTGATAATGTTACAGTACTAATAGAACTAAAAGAATTAGTTTCACCATATTGTGATTCGATTTTATTGCGTAAATAATTAGTAGCATTTAAATCTTCAGTACAAATACTAAAAAATCTTTTTGTTAACATAATATCTTGTTCTATAGTATCTATATCGATATTATTAAAATCATATATAAGTACTAATGTATTTTGTGTATTATCAAAATTTTGAGGAGCAGTTATTTTTAAAAATATTAGATAATTTTTATTTTTATCAAAATATAAAGCAGGTTTTTTATTATATTGGTCATCATATGTTAATTGTAAAAATGTATTATTTGACAAATTAGCATATTTATAATCATCTGTAACACAAATTAGATAACATTTGTTACTTAAAAATACTAATAAATATGTTTTTTCATTATCTATAAATTCATATATATAATTATTTAATCCTAAAAGTACATTAGATGAATATTCTGTCTCAATTCTAATTTGTCTATTTTCAGTTAAAGATTCTTTGTCATAAATTTTAATATAATCATAATACTTACGATCATCTTCACTCCATACCTGAGCTTCTGCTAATACAACATAATTATCAGTTACTTTCATTATATCTTTTACATTATAATTATTAAAATGTGAATTATTGTTTTCATCTGGATAATAATCTCTAACTGGAGCACATAAACCGCTACTATTTATTTCATCAGTAAATATCCTATATCTAGATCCTCTAACTCTTTTTTTAGCTTTACATAAATAACTAATAAAAGTTGAACTAGGTGTTGAATAATAGTAGTTATCATAATATTCTTTATCGAAATAACCATTTTTTCTTAATTGTAATCCTTGTGCCATTTTTGGGTAGTTTATTTGACTGTTATTACCACACATAATTTGATTCCAATAGTCATCACCACCAACCATATAGTTATTATATCTATTTAATGCTGCTACATTTGGTGGTAATTGATCAGAGTTTAAAGCTGTAAATCCGATATCTTCATAAGTATAACTCATAAATCTAGCACCACATTGTCCTCCAACATAACATCTTCTAAAATCACCATTAACAATACCCATTATATGAGTTGTACTTAAATTAGGTCTTAACATCTCATCTTGTAAATAGCAACCGTAATTGATATACTAAAGACTCCAATTCTACAGGTAATTTTATTTTAAAACATATTTCATGCATTTCCTCTTCTAAACTATTTTCTAATTTAGTAACTTCTTCATCACATACTTTTTCTAATGAATTTGAGAAATCAAAATCTATTTTTTCATAAGTACCATCTTCATAAGAAGCATTTTCATAATCTAATTTAAATAGTTTAAAATTATTAGCTATTTTATCTAATGTTAGACCATCAAAAACATTGTTACCAGCTTCGTAGTCCATTAGCCAATCTACTATATAAAATCCGAAATCAGAAAATTTAGATGTACTTTCATTATATATAGAACCAAATGATGTATAGCTTATCCATTCACCATCTTCTGGTAGTTCAAAATTCAATAAATATAAATCTAAACCATTTCTAAAAAGATACGTATAACCATTAATTGAATATTCATCATGATCTAATTCGCCATCATCTAATATTTTCTTTAATATAGCTCCAATTTTTAATGATTCATAACAATTAATATCATTATAATGGTAACAATCATCAGCTTTTTTTCTTACTTTATACTTTTCTTCTAAAGTATTATAACTATTATATGCTGAATTTACATCAGGTTCTGGTATATCATCTAATGATAAATCATCTAATGATATAAAATCATATATATCTCCAAAATTTCCTACATAAGCTTTATTAAATCCATCTAATACTGTAAAACTTACATCCATAAATTTTTGTAAATCATAATTGAATCTTTCTGCTTCATATTCTCTACAACCAAGTTTTTTAGGTAATATTATTTCAGATTCCCCTTCTGTTTTTGTATAATTAATACCGTCTTCAGAAGTATATGAAACATTACAATTAAAATTACTTCCATAACAATCAAATCGTAATTCTGTTTTATTATACATAATATTAGCTGATAGGAAATCACCTGAATAATCCGTATTTTCAAGTTGAATATAATCATTAGCGTTATTTTCCATATCTAAAGTAACACTATCTTTAAATATAATTTTATTAAATAATACATAAGGGTTTATAGGTTGAGTTTTTTCTGATAATACAACACAACCATCACCTAATTGAATATCATCATATCTATTCATTTCTTCTTCACTATTGAATTTTATAAAAGGATCATGAGCAACTCCTTCTCCTTCAGCAGCACCCTCTATACCAAAAACAGTATTACCCTTTTTAAGTATATCAGGCGTTATTTTATCTCTTTCTAATTTTATAGATTGAAGTTTTTCTTTTAATTCTGACATTTAATTACTCCTCTCCTAAAATTTGTTTTGATAATGCTAATAACTCAGCATATTCTTCCTCTTCTTCGAAGGAAACATCTTTTTTACCAGTTCCTTCTATTTCAAGTATAGTATTACCTTCTACTATTTTATCAGGTGTTAATTCTATAGCTGATGCTAAAGTTTTAGCTCCTATACTAGCTTTAGCGTCAACTTTATACATAGCAGCACCTTCAAAATTACACTTATATGTTAAATCAACATAACCATCTTCATTATTACCCATAGTTCCTTTTTTAACATATGTTGCCTTTATTTTTTCTGGATCATTATTTTGACCTGTACCTATAAAATAACATGATTCATTATCTTTACATATTCCTTTAGTACCTGTTATTTTTTTACCATTAACAAACACTTCTTTATTTTCTTCAATCTCGCTTGCTATAGCTGCAGCTGAAGTTTGTGTGTTTACAATGTTACTATCACCTTCTACACCAAATATAGTAACCCCAGATTTAATATTCTCAGATAATATCTTAGAATCTTTTTCTGATTTAATAGCTTCTAATTTTGTTTTTAGTTCAGACATATTATTCTTCCTCCCCTAAAATATCATTTGCTATTTGCAAACTTTCTTTATATTCAGTAGATTTTTGAATAGGTTCTACAGTAATATCATCATAACCATATTTATCAGATTTAAGTTTTTGTTCTCTATCACTTGGTGTAATAACTAAACCTGTTTCCAATTCTGGATATTCTTTTATTGGTCCTTCTGATATATGACCTTTTAATTCTTGTGTTACTGTTATTTTAACACTCATTATTTACATCCTCCTTCCGGATATAAAAATAGTTGTTTAGGTCCATCTTCATCATATCCTATAACTGTTTGTGGTGATGTATTAGGATTTAATTCTAATTCATACCAAAATTCAGTTGGTTTATTTATAAGTGAACCTATTTTAGTATCATCTTTAGATAATTCTATATCTATTGATTCTAAACCTTCTTCTGTTATTTTTATAACTTTTTCTAAAACAACATCATCATGTCTTCTTTTTTTAAAAACTTTAAAACGTAAAGTATCTCCTATTTGAAAAACATATTTATTACCTTTATCATCATCTATGCTAGCTTTTATAACACCAGCATCTCCTCTTGTTATATGAATAACATTATCTTCTATTTTAAACAATTATTTCACCTCACTTTTTTTTACCCAACAGCTTTATCAACATCTATTATTATATTGCAAGAATCTTTATCGCTAGGACCAACAAATTTTATAAATAAATAGTGTTTACCAGGGGTTATTACAATTTGACTCGGTTCGTTATCATCAGATGATATATAATTATAAAATCCTTCATCCGGTGTGTCTCTATTTCTACCATCTTTATTATATGGTTCATAATCAAGATCATAATATAAGGCACCAGGATTTAAATAACTCATACCTCCTGATTCTGAACCAGTTATAATACAATGTGCTGTTAAATTCAATGTTATTAATCTTGTATCATATTTATTTTCTAATTCTAATTTCATTGTAGGAACACTATCATCAACCTGACTATATAAATCGCTATAGTAAATTCCATCACCAAAATTATAAAAACCATATTTATTATATGCATTTTCTATAATAGTTATTCTTAAATCACTATGTGCTATTTTTTTCCATGCTGGTGTTACAATATAAGGATGCATATTTTGAGCATTACCAACAGGAGAATATAATTTAGGAGTTCCTCCAGGTCCTGATAAATCATCACCATTAGCTTGCGGATTTGTCCAAAATTCATGATAATGGTTTGCTCCCGGATAATCACTAGATCCACCAGTTACATCATGGTATCCTGAAGGTGCATATCCTGGTATATGGTTACTAACTCCGTTCTCACCTGCTCCGTCCAGTTACCCTCATCATATTAGTTTTTCCAATTCCAGTATTTCCTGTGTGAACATGTTTTTGCATCCATTTGCTACCACCTATACCACCAACAACATTAAAATTTGTTAAACTATCTTTATCAGTAGGATCATAACCAACTCTTGATCTACCAGCAGCATATGGTATCCATGACCCTCCGAAATAATCATTTGGATTAATATTTTTTTCATTTTCATATATTGTGCCTATTGGTTGAAGCATTCCAAAAATATCAGTTATAGTACTATCGTCATCTCCAAAATATAATCCTCCTCTGGCTTTTATTGGCCATGCTACATCTAACATTCTTTCATTTACTGCTCCTTTACCTATAGCAACACCATGACCACCTTTTAAAACATCTATAGGATATTCCATATTATTAAGTTGTTGATTTAATGATTGTGTAGTGCCATTAACACCAGTATCTGATATTTCAATATATATTAAGTACTTAGAATCCTTATCAAACTTAACTGAAGTTATAGTTAAAGGGTTAGTATAATAAGTATATTCGTAGACTGTATTTTTACCAGATCTATTATGTGATACAGATGATCTATTATAATTAGAAAATATCACTTCATCTAAATCAGAAGAACTTATACCACAATCATTATAATCATACCATTCATTATCTAAACCTTTAAATGCCATATTATCTTGTACTATTTTTACTTGTTTAGTTATATCTATACTACTCCATGATGAACTAGACGAGGTTCCTATTTTTTTGTATCTTAATATAGCAGATTTAAATTTATCTTTACATATAGCTTTTAAATGAACACTTAAATATTCACCTTCATCAGATATCACACCACTAGATGTACATCTTTTTACATTAAAAAAATCAATAGTTGGTTGTGAATATTGAGGTCTAAAAATAGCATACATATCTGCTCTAGCATTATATTTATATTTACCACCTTTAGGTAAATTTCCTCTAGAATTATTTTCACCATAAATATATACAGCCCAATAATAAAAACATCTTTTCTTCGTTTTATAACCACCAGTAAGACCTGCTGTCTCATCTTCTAATATTGGTATAAAATCTGGAATTATTAAATCTTCTTCTCCATATTTAATAATATTAGATGGATCAGGTAAACTACATCTATCAGCTACTAATATACCATTTTCATACCATTCATTTACTCTAAAATTTACTTGATATTCTTCTCTTATATAATTAGGATATAATTTTATTGTAAAGTTATCATATTTACCATTTTTAACATCAGATTCTAAAATATTTCTAACAGCATAAAATAAATTACCATTGTATTGGTATCCATCTTCAACATTCATATTTTTATATTCAAATGTATATAAAATATTACCATTAGAAGCTTTAATATTCCATCCGTTTTGTTTCCATCCTGATTTTGGTATTGTTGTTGGTATACTACCATCACTTTTATGTAAATATATTCCAAAATATCTATCTGGTGTAAAATAATATTTTTCTGATTTATATTGTTCAACTCCAGATTCATTTACAAAAGAAAAAGTAACAGAAGGACCTCTTGTTAATAATACTGGACTATCCCATACTGCATAATCTAAACTGTTTATTTGCAAATAATCTGATGATCCATCAGTAGGATATAATTGTACAGTAACACTAACAATACCTTCTCCTTCATAAGTTGTTATTGGTTCGCATGATATTTTTGGTACAGCAAAAATTATTTCACAAGAAACAGAATTATATGGTTCTTTAGTACTTGTAACCGTTGGAATAAGATTATTACCAGATCTTTTTGTAGAATCAAAAGTTATTTCTAATTTTTTATTTGTATTAGAACCTATATTTATATCTATAACATAATCTTTTAAAATATAAAAATCTTTATCAGTACTTTCACTATTTTTATCTCCATATAATGGTCTTCTATATTCTACCATTCCATCTGTATACCAACTTGTAGTTTTGCCTGTTTTTGGATTATACCTTCTATCATTAGGTATCCATAAAGATAATTTATATTGACTTTTAGGATTATTAATACTACTTGGATTCACTTCACATCCTATAATAGCTTTATAAAAATCATATGCTAGAAAATCACTATATACTTGAAACATTCTTTCTTTAGTCATTATATTAGAATACATGTTATTATATTCTATATTAGGTATATATATTAATTGTGTTGATTTTAAAGCTATTACTTGAGCTGCAGTTAATTTAACTAAACTAAATTGATCTGGAGAATCATCAGTATATCCTAAATGAACATCTAAACCCCAATTTTTATGCCACATATTTGCCATATTATATTTACCTCCTATTCAGCATCTGAGTAATTTAATGATAAATTACCATTTTGTCTTATTCTCCAATAATATAAACTATTTGTTGTTGGATTATTATTACTATCTGTTATAATAATATCACCTAATGCTTTAAAATTATTACCGTATACAGTATTATTATTTATATAACATACTTTAGTTTCAGATATAACATTACCATTAGAATCTCTAGTAAGTTCTAGAAATTGTATTTCATCATTAGATATTGATACTTTATTATTAGATTTACTATTACCCAATAATACACATGGTCTTCCATCAGCATCAGTACCTATTTCAACATATGATATACCATTTTGATTTATTTGACCTTCTACAGAAGCTCTTCTTTTTCCTTCGTCTTCAATAGCTCTAGCATTAGCTTCATCCGCATCAATTAATGATTTCATTGTAAATTGCCAACCTTGTGGTGTTTGTTCCATTATAGACATTTCAGAACCTGATTGACATAAAAATTGAATTGTTTCTTCTAATTTCATAATAGCTTGAGATAATGACTCTTGCGTTTTATTAATTGTGTCATTTAAATCGTTTTCAGTATTATTTAAATCGTTTTGAGTATCTTCTGGTGCTGGTAACCAATCTGTATCTTTATTACCTTTTTCAAGTTTATAATTTTTAATATATACATCGGTATTAAATCCTAATATAACACATAGTGCTACATCATAAACGGCATCTTCTGGTAATTTAAATACATATGAAAATTTTCTAAATTCATTAGGGTCTAATTTATCTTTAAATCTAGTACCTTGAATTTGATAATCCCATATATGCCCAGTTTCTTCTTTATTATACATAATTCTTAAACGTCTAGCATATGAATTATCTTTATCTTCACTTTGATCTATAGTTCCTTTTATATAACAACTAAATGTATATGTTTCACCAGGTTTCATAGTATTAGTAATATCGTTATCAAATACCAATAATATACCATTTCCACCAGGATGTCCATTAATAGCATCATCATCGGTTATAACATGAATACCTTCATTAGTGAATGGAGATACCCAATTTGCTATTTTATTTAAACCAGAAATTCTATAATTTCTTGGTAAATAATCATTTTCTAATAACATCGTAGAATTCCATATTAAATTCCTAGCACCTATTTCCATATTCTCAACTTTTTCATTAGCATTATTTATACCACTTGCTAGAACTGCATTAGTCCATTTAACAGTACCATCAGTATAAGTTACTTCCGAACAGGTCCAATAATAATATCCATTTTGATAGGTTGGACATTTAGTAGTCCATAAACCAGCACTAGTAGAAGTAGAGGTTACAGTTTTTGTTGGTAATGTTGGAGCTGCTGTATTAGAATTTGATAAATAATATAATTCTTTTATGTTAGATATGCCATCACCATAAATAGCTATTAATGATATAATAACTTGGTCTTGTGCATTATTTGTAAATGATATAACTTCCTTTTGCCATAAATATCTATTAACTAATGACATAGTGGGTATAGTTGTTGATGTTATTTTAGAAGCATCAGGGGCTGTTTGACTTGTAGATGTTATATAATAATATTTTATCGATTTTATACCATTACCATCTTTACCAGTAGCTCCATCAACAGCAACATAAGCTACTGAATATGATGCTGTACTAGTACCATCTGAATAATTAACCATTGTCTTAGTCCATAAATATTTACCTTTAGTTAAATTAGGTATATCATTCAACCAAGTATCTGGTTGTTTAGTTCCACTATCTGATAATTGATATTGTATAGATGTTGAAGTTATTGTTATAGAAGTACCATCTTTACCTGGAGCTCCATCTTTTCCTGGTGCACCATCTACTCCTTGTGCTCCATCTTTACCGTCTTTACCAGAAGCTCCTTGTATACATGTTGGTTCACTTTCTTTAGTCGTACCATCTGTATATGTAGTTACAGTTTTTTGCCACATATATTTGTCAGTTGTCCATCTAGGAGCTATTGTAGACCAACCATCCTCTACTGGTGGCTCAGTTTCACTATCAGATAATCCATACATAACATCTACTTGTTTGACTGTATTTTTCTCAATATCTTCTATAGCTTGATCTAAATTTTTACCTGTACCCATTGTTATAGATTGAGCAGATATATTTAAAATCCATTTATTTTGTTTTGTATCTAAGAAATATTTCAAATAGTTTAAATTATCACCTAAATAAAATTGTCCTGTATCATCCATATATATTCCTCTTGTAGCATTATCTATAGATTGTTTTACTCCAGAATATATAGAATGTTCTGTTAAATGAAATCCACCTATTGTGGCATTAAAAGCTACTAAATCACTAACTTGAATCTTATCAGCAGTTATAGAATAAGCTATTATTGATGAACCATGAAGACCTTCTTGGAATACTGTACCATTACCACCATATTGTTCATTTGTCATTTTCTCTAAAGCTTCTTTACCAAGAGCTTCTATATTTAATTTATAAAATAAACCATCTTCACCTTTTATAACTAATTTATCAGCGACTAGAGTTCCAGCTTGAATTAAATCACCTCTTAAAGTAACACCAACTAATTCACCTGTAACTTTACCATCTTTCATAATTAAATCGTTTATTATACCAGAATCGGCAAATAATTTTTCAATAGATGCCTCTGTAATATTAGCAAAATCAATATCTGCATAATGTGCATTTAAATATTCAGTTACAACATTATCAGCTATTAAATCTTTTACAATTATTTCGTCTAAACCTTTTAACACTCCGTTTTCAATAACAAAAGCACTGTTTAATATTCCTATTTGTGAATCAAATAATTCTAAACTATTACCATGAGATTCTATAATGTTATTTTGAGAATCTATTCTATCATGTTCTTGTTGAATATCGTTCTCATTTTGAGTTATTCTATTACCATAACTTTCAATATCGTCATTCATAGATTTAATATTAGAATCTATACTTGATAATGTACTTTCATGTACTTCTATTGTAGACTCAACAGCCTCAATTCTACTTTTATAAGTTAAAACATCGGTTAATTGCATATTTACATCTGTTTGAAAAGCTGTAAAGTTTGATTGTAATATTTGAACATCGCTATACATCATATCTAAATTAGATTCAAACATACTTATTTGTCCATCTATTATATCAACTTTACCATTTAAATCACCATATTGTCCTTGTAAGTCTGATACATCTTTTCCAGTAGCAGAAGGAGAGGTTATGTTACCAGTAACCATTGCTGTATGATTTTTTATAGTTACTCTTACTCTATCATCGTCATTAGCACCGACTACAGAAGTTACTGGAGTCCATATTTCAGAACCATCTAATTTAACATATTCTACACCATCTACTGTTTTACGATATACACCTTCTAAAGTTGTTTCTTTTACTCTATCTGGTTCAGGATTCATTGTTTTAACAAATTCGTTTACCAAATTTTGAGATAGTGCCATAACTTTCTCCTTTCATTATTTCCATAATTTCTTTTTAAATACAGCTGTTTCACTAACTGAACAACCAGATTCACAATTTATAGTTTGCGTTATAACTTTAGCTTTAATATCTTGTAAATCAGCTCGTTTATAATTTAATCTTACACAATCTCCAATTCTAACAGGACAATATCCATGAGAATAACTAACTTTATATTCAATAGAAGATAATTCTTCTAATAAATTTTCAGCATAATCGTCTACTTCCATTCTACTAGGTAATCCTGTTAAATTAGGTTCACTTTCTCTATAAACTATTTCTCTTTGTCTTCTTATTGTTGATGTAGGACTACTTTCATCATCATTTACAACTCTAGCCATATATTGTCCTTGAGATGTGTTACAAGTAACTTCGACAATATTAGGTATTCCATATAAATCATGATCAAGAGTTACCTCTGGTAATAATATAGAACTGTTGTCATCATTATAAGTCCAGACTGGTTGTAATTCCTCTATTTTTTGTATAGGGGCAAATAAAATACGTCCTTCATCGTCTAAATAAAATTTAAATTTAGCTTGAGCTATTAAATCAGATACAAACTTTAACCATGTATCATCAGTATTTGATATAAAGTTATCTAATAGTTTTTTATCAGATATAGTTTGTACTACTGGAGCTCTACAATTTTCTCTAACTATTCTATAAGCTTCTTCCATTATATTATCGTCTTTTAACAAAGCATATCCTAATGGTGGTGGATTTTCTTTTAATTCTAATAAAGGAGTATAACAATCCATCGATACACTTCTAACTTTACCGTCAAAAGACGAAGAAGGTGTTTGAACAATATAAGTACCCAAACAAACCTTCTCTTTATGTCCATTTTGACTTGCTATAAGATATACTCTTATATAACTTTCTCCAACTAAATCATTAACATCTACTGTTGCAGACCCTAATGTTTCAGCTGTTTCATCTCTATTTATGCTACATTTTTTAACAGTATCTAAAAGTTTTTTATCTTTCCATGTATAAGGATCTATTTCATAGTATTCAAATGTTTGTTCCATAGATTCTGTCCAATCTATCATATTAATAACCTCCTTCGATCCTTGTTATACTAAAAGATACTGGTATTGTTACAGCTAAATGCTTTTGATTAAATGATACTTCAACATTAGCCCAATAACCAACACCAGATTGTTCTCTTACATAAACTTTATCATTCCAAATAGCTAAACGTCTTAATTGATATATTAATTCTTTATCATAGGCAGGTATTTCAACTGACCATTCAGCAGTTTCGCCTATATGAGTTCCGTAATAACTAACTGGATGTTTTCTTCCCACATACTCAACTAATGAAACATCCTTAGTTCTATTTTCTGAAGTATCAATATTATATGGTATTTTTATCATTGAACCTGCCCATTTGGGTTCCATATTACCTTTACCAGAATCATCATATTCAAAATTAGTCCATTTATCAGCCCATTGCATAACAACACTAGGCTCATGTATTTCGACACCTGGTACATCACTATAACTTATAGCTCCTGTATCATTTGTTTTTGCTACTATTCTATATCTAGCATAATCTAGAGAAGGATGTGGATCTGTTATAAACATATTTTTTTCATTAGGTATTTTGTCTTCTATCTTTGTATACGTACCATCATACTCTCTTCTATATATAGCTAAAGTACAATCTTTATATAATTCAGCATGTGTTTCACCATATGTATCTATAACATAACCGTTACAATACGGATGTATAGCAGCTGTTAATGTTTCTCTGTCTATTATTATATCTGCATATACATCATAATATAGATCATTGAAATACACATCAAATGTTGTAGAATCACTAGCAGTTAAACCTGAATCCATAGTTACTGTAACGTTAACAGTATAACTACAATCATCTTGTAAATCTATAATATCAGGAGTCATCTCTAACATTAATCTCCAAGCATTAGTAGGTGGATCATAATATCTTTGATATACTTTATCTCCTAATTCCACATTTTTAACATTTCCAACATCATCAACTGTTTCGTAACTATTATTAGAAACTATTTCTATATAATAACTTATTGGTTTTTGTGTAGATGGTTCTGCTAATATGGTTAAATAAAACGGAAACGCATCTATTTCATTTACAGAAAAATCTTGATTATTTTTAATATCAACAGATACAGTTGGTTGTTTATAAACATATATTTCTCTTTCAACTGACCAATCAGAATATTCTTCTAATAAACCACAAGTTTGTACTTTCCATCTAATAACAAATCCTTCATCTAATAATGACCATTCTTGATCATTTGTATCTATTACATATACACTATTTTCTGCTTGTTCTTCTCCTGATCTATCATTATGTATTACTTCGGTTTTCTTTGTTGGAACCATTTCAGGATATTTAGGATTATATATACTCATTTCTAATCTAGCAACAGATTCTAAAGCCCCATCCGTAGAATTATGTGTCCAATATAAATTAATAGTTTCACCTAATATGGCAGTTGAAGCATTGCTCCAAGTTGTTGGAGCAGAAGGTTTACTTCCAACTTTTATGGATTTTATAGGAGTAAAATCATTAGAACTTCCTTTATCGTTTACTGAACGAACTCTAAAGAAATATTCATGACCTGTTTCAACATTAGCTATTAATATCCTAGGTCCTTTTCCTTCTTCTGTAGTAACACTTGTAATATCACCAGTAGATTCGTTTTCAAAATATGATAATTGAGTTGTATATTGAACTTCATATGTTTTTGCTGTTAATGATTCAGTCCATTCTACAAATATACCATAAGTTTTACTTCCTTGTTCATTTATCACTTGAGGTCTTAATATAGTTATCTCTTCAGGAGCTATCGGTAATGTTTGATCATTTGATGTAAAATCAGTCCATGGTCCATAATTAGAACCGCCTTTAACAGCTCTACATCTAACTTTATATTGATGACCTGCTGGTAATTCTCCAGTATACTTAGCAAATCTTGAATCAAAATCTATAGGTATTGTTACTGATGTATATTTAAAAGTGTCATCTTGATATATGGCTATTTCTATACTATCAGCATTAATATCTTCTGGTATATTATCAAATGTTACAGTTATGTAATTATTTTTATCTATTGAAACATTAGGGCTATTAATTAATCCTGGAGGGGCATTTCTTAAATCAAATTCTTTATATGCCCATGGAGATAAATAGTTATTATTATCATCTACTGCTCTAACACTAAATCTTATAACATGTCTAGTATTATTTTGTCTATCGTTAGAGAAATCATGATCTGATGATTTTTGTGCATCATATGTGGTAACAAAATTTTGAGCAGCCATCCATAAATGTCCACTATTATCCCATATTTCCCATCTTGTTTCAAATTTATTATGTGATTGTTCCCATATAGCTTCCATATGAGTATTACTTCCAGCTTGTAACGAAAACCAAACAATATTAGGTTGATAAGTATATGCTGGAGGTGGAGGAGGAGGAGCTGGGGCAGGAGCTGGAACAGAACTTGCTGTTATACCAGGTAATGTGAATAATTGACCTGGATGAATTATAGGACTACCACTAGTAGGTAATCCATTTGCGGCTGCTATCTCAGGCCATCTTGCACCATTACCATATACAGCTCTAGCAATATTCCATAAACAATCACCCCTAGCAACACGCCATTTATCACCTTCTCTAGGCATATTATTTCCTCCTCTCTACTTTTGTGGCTCTTACTAATGTTCTAACTGCTTCTGATACATTTGAGCCATCATCATAAGTTATACCATTTATATTAAATGTGTCTCCAGTGTCATCTAGTTTCTTTCCTAATTTATTTATAGCATTTATTACATCATCATTTCCATTTTGACTTCTATTACGCATACCATAACTTATAGCATTTAAATTAGCATTTACACCAACTGAAGTTTTTCCTAAAACATTATCTATATATCTAGAACTACTCTTAATATTATCTAAATCTACAATTGGTTTGATTACTGGACTAGAATCTATATCTGATTCTATCATTTCAGCAATTATAGCTATAGTTTTAGTTAAACCTTTCTTTGCTTTATCACCAAGTATATAACTTTGTTTATAAACTTTAGTATTATAAGATTTAATACCATTAACAAATCCTTGGCCATAATATTCACCTATTTTATAAGTTTCTTTTGATGGTGAATTAGAATTTATAGATTTTTTAGCTGCTTCTAATGCTTTCTTACCTAATGAACTAGCAGCATTAGTAGCTAAATATGTACCGCTTGATATGCCATTAGCAAATCCTTGAGCAAAGTTTTTACCAGCTGTTATAGCATTTGATTTACTACTGGCATCGTCTAATGCTTTAGCAGCATTTTGTACTAAAGTTCTAAAATTATTTTCAATATTACCTTTTTCTCCATTAGCAGCATCAATTACAGCATTTATTAAAGCTATAATAGCTTGTTTAGCTGATTCTTTAGGTTCTGCTGCAGCAAGAGCTTCAGTAAATTTATTCATAGCATCTGAGGCAAAATTCTTTAATCTCTCTCCAAATGCTTCTATTCCACTGCTATCTATTGATGATATTAAATTAGCTAATTCTGTAAATTGATTGACCTTTGTTTTAGCAGCTTCTATAGATTCACTAGATATTAAATTCATACTACCAATAAATTCATTTAATTTATTAGCGAATGATGTTAATCTAGC
>CANQDV010000012.1 GCA_947593955.1 uncultured Bacilli bacterium
GAAATAAAGGGAAGTGAACAAGGAAGTGATGCGATTAAGTTTGACATAGAAGGAATAAAAGAAGGAGATAAATTGCCGAGTAAAGGAAGTACCACTTTTGATATTACTATAAGTTATGATAGTAATACTAGTGACCAACCTAATTTAACAGATAATAAATTAAGTATTGGAATAAATTATATACAAGATACAGGAAGTAATGTACCAAGTAATAATCTAGATATAGTACCAACAAGGTTATCACAAAAGATACTTTATGATAACAAAGTTCAAAGTGATACCAATATAGACTTTAGTAAGATAAGTAGTGATAGTAATGGGAAAGGATTATATTATACGAGTAAGAATACCGAAGATAATAGAATAACATATTACTTTAGAGGAGATGTTAAGAATAACTATGTTTATTTTGGAGGATATTACTGGAGAATAATTCGTATTAATGAAGATGGTAGTATTCGTTTAATATATCAAGGAGAGAGTGCTGATGCCACGGGAAGTAATGCTCAATTAGGGATATATACCTTTAATATGAAAATGGGCGATAATGCTTATGTTGATTATATGTATGGGAGCCATACGACTGCTTTTAAAGATGGGGTGAGCAATTTTAGCGGTTTTGCATGGACATCTAATAGTAAAGCGGTAAAAATGTCAACAGATTATTCTTTTGATGAAAATACAGGAGGATATACTTTAACAGGAACAATAGTAGATGGTTATTATGACGAAACTCATCATGGTTATTATACTTGTATGGATAATATTTTAAAATGTAGTAACTTGATTAAAATAATCAGTACTAAGAAAGAAGGTGATTCTTATCAACTATGGAGTGGTGAATTACACGGAGGATATTTTTCAACTTCTTATGAAGAAGCCCATGCGAATGAAGTAGATTCGAGTATTAAAGTTTATTTAGAAAATTGGTATCAGGGACATTTATTACAATATGATTCTTATATATCAGATAGCGGCTTTTGTAATGATCGAAGTTTATATAGTGGAACAGGATTTGGCAAAGTAGGTACTAATTATGGAGCAGCAGCGAGATTAAGTTCTAATAGTAGCACCCCGCAATTTGCGTGCCCCAATGCAACTCATGATTTATTTACGGTAACAAATAGTAAAGGTAATAATGCCTCTAAATACAAGGTAGGCTTAATAACCGCTGATGAAGTATCTTATGCAGGAGGAGTTTCTGATGTAGCTAATAGTAGTTATTATTTAAATACAGGAGTTAATTATTGGACAATTAGTTCTAATTCTTTTTCTTCGCTTCCTACAGTTTCTTATGCTGCTGCCCATGTTTTATATGTTAACAGTGTAGGGAAATTGCTTAGCAATCTAGTGTGGAATTATTTAGGTATCCGTCCTGTTATCAATTTATTATCTACAGTTGAAGTAACTTCTACTACTCAAGATGGAACCATAAATAATCCATATATAATTAAAATTATTTGACAAAAAAAGACATATATTTTATTGGGAGGAAGTATATGTTTTTTTCACTTTTAGAATTAATAAGAAATTTGTTTTTCTTTACTGCATCTTATTCTAATAATATTTTTCCTGATCCTTTAACTAAAGAAGAAGAGGATAAATATATAGAACAAGCTAAATTGGGAAACAAAGAGGCAAGAAACAAATTAATTGAACATAATCTAAGATTAGTTGCGCATATAGTAAAAAAATTTGATCACAAAAATGTCGACCAAGATGATCTTATTAGCATTGGTACAATTGGACTAATCAAAGGAGTAGATTCCTATTCAGAAAAACATGGGACGAAAATAACAACTTATTGCGCTAGATGTATTGAAAATGAAATATTAATGTATTTTCGTAGTAATAATAAAAACAATAAAAATATTTCTATAAATGAATCTATTGGCTTTGATAAAGAAGGCAATGAAATAACTATTTTAGATGTTTTGAAAATGCCAAAACCAGATTTTGCAGAGGAAATACAAGTAAAAGATAACATTGAATTATTAAAAAAATATATAAAAATATTAAATCCTAGGGAAAAAGAAATAATTATTAAAAGGTATGGCTTAAATGATTGCAATGAACAAACGCAAAAAGAAATTGCTAAAGATTTACATATTTCAAGAAGCTATGTATCGCGTATTGAAAAGAGGGCTTTAACTAAAATATTAAGAGAATTTATGAAAAATAAAAAATGTGATAATTAGGATAGTTAATGCTATCTTTTTTTTGACTTTTTTCTTCAATATAATTATAATGTAGTTATAATATAGTAGTAGTTTAAAATTGGTGAAAATATGAAAAAAAATAGAGTTGTATCTAAGAAAAAAAAAATAAATAAAAAGTTTATTAAATTAATTGGTATAGCTTTTATAATTATTACTGCAATTATTATTAGTGGTTGGTTTTTTGCTCCTCATGTTAGTTTAATTGGGAAAAAAGAGACAGTTATAGCATTGAATGAAGAATATAAAGAAGAAGGAGTAAAAGCTAATTATTTAGGTAAAGATATATCCAAAAAGGTCAAAATAGAAGGAACAGTTGATAATCAAAAAGTAGGTACTTATAAAATATATTATCGAATCAAAAAAGGTATATTTGAAGTAGAAAAAGTAAGAAAAGTAAAAGTGATTGATAATATAAAGCCGGAAATAAACTTGGAAGGAGGGTTAACTGTTAATGTTTGCCCTTCTAAAAAATATGAAGAAGTAGGTTATAGAGCTATAGATAATTATGATGGAGATATTACTGATAAAGTATCAATAAAAGAAGAAGAAGATAAAATAACTTATACAGTAAAGGATAGCAGTGGTAACGAGACTAGTGTAACTAGAAGCTTTATAAGGGAAGATAAGGAAAAACCTATAATTACTCTTAAAGGAGAAAGTACGATATATGTAGATAAAGGTGGTATATATAATGAGCCTGGTTTTACTGCCACTGATAATTGTGAAGGAGATATGACTTCCAAAGTTGAAATAGAAGGAACAGTTGATACTTCAAGTATTGGTAATAAAACAATTACTTATAAAGTAATAGATAAAGCTAAAAATGAAACTACCATAACTAGAAATGTTTATGTTAGAAGTCCACAAGCAACTGTACCTAATACTATCTATAAAAATAGTATGATTTATTTAACATTTGATGATGGACCTAGTAATATAACATCACAAATATTAGATGTTTTAAAGAAAAAAAATGTTAAAGCTACATTCTTTGTTATAGGAGCATCTGATAGTTTAAATTATTTGATAAAAAGAGAGAAAGATGAAGGACATACGGTAGCATTACATTCTTATACTCATCAGTATGATGTTGTATATAAATCTGTTGATAATTATTTTGCTGATTTGAATAAAATTAGTGACAAAGTAGAGGGAATAATTGGTGAAAGGCCAAAAATAATTCGTTTTCCAGGTGGAGGAAGTAATTTGGTTAGTGTACAATATTCTAAGGGAATAATGACTACTTTAACGAATGAAGTATTAGCAAGAGGTTACCATTACTTTGATTGGAATATAGATTGTAATGATGCTGGCGGTGCTAAAAATAAAGAGGAAGTTTATAACAATGTTGTTAATAATTTGAGTCATAATAAGACCAATGTTGTCTTAATGCATGACTTTAGTAACAATTACAAGACATTGGAAGCATTAAGTGATATAATTGATTATGGATTACAAAATGGATATACATTTGCAGCTATAGATATGAATACACCTTTGGTAAGACATAGAGTATATAATTAAGGAGTGATTTTGAGATGAAAAAGGGGATTTTATTTACAATATTAATAATGTTATTAATGCCAATTATGGTTTTTGCTGATGATAATGTTACTACAGAGATAACAGGTGTTTCTAATGGAAAACCAGGAGACATTGTGGCATATGATATAAACATTACTGTACCAGAAAATTTAAAGGCATCTGGTTATAAAGCTACATTAGATTATAATAAAGATGTTTTAGATTTAAAGACTATAACTGCTAAAGATTGGGAAGGTACTAACAATAAGGAAGAATTAAATTATACTTATACAGATGGTGTCAGTGGAACTACAACGATTGCTACAATAACTTTTAAAATTAAAGATACTGTTTCCAAACAAAATGTTGTTATTTCTTTAAAAGATATAAGTATAACTGTTTTAGATGAAGAAGACAGTTCAAGTATTGTATCTAATTTTGATGAAACTTCGCCACTTTTAAGGGCGTCATTATCTATTAAATCAACTGATAATACTTTAAAAAGCTTGCAAGTAGGCGATAATCCTGTTGAAAAATTTTCTAGTGATGTTACAGAATATACCATAAATGTAGCAGCTGATCAAAGTGAAGTAGAAATTAAGGCGACTCCTAACAATGCTAATGCTAAATTCGTTGAAGGCTTTGGAAATAGAAAGATTACTTTAAATTATGGTGAGAATGAAGTATTAGTAAAAGTCGAATCAGAAATTGGAGAAGTTAAAACATATACATTAACTATCATTCGTGAGGATGATCGTAATACGAATAATAATTTAAAAGAGGTTATTATTAATTCTGGAAAAATTAAATTAAACTTGTCTAAAAATAGAGTAGATTATACGGTTCAAACATATAAACTAAAATCATTAGATATTGATGCTGTAGCAGAGGACCCTAATGCTAAAATATCTATTAATAAACCTAGTGAAATTATTATAGGAGACAATGTCGTTGTTATAACAGTTACTAGTGAAATGGGTATAGATAAAGTTTATACAATCGTTTTTGAAAATAGCAATGAATCTATTGATACTAAAATAAAAACATTATATGTCTCTGGTGTTGATATTGATTTTGATAAAAATACTATGGTTTATAAAGTCCCTTATAACAAAAAATATAAAAATGGATTAGATTTGAAAGTTGTAACAGTATCTGATGATAACTTAGTAACTTATAATGTATATTATAATGACCAAATTATAACTGATGATATCAAGATTAATTTACAAGTTGGCGATGTATATGAAATTGTTGTAACGCCACTGGGAATGGAAGAAGGAGATGAAAGTGAAGCTACCGTATATACTATTGAGATAACCAAAGATAATCGTGTTAGTTTTTACTTTTTATTAGAAATTATTCTCATTTTAATATTAATGGTTTTAATAATAGTACAAATTGTGTTAAAGAAAAAAAATAATACATCAAAAACAATTGTTAAAGAACCAAAAGAAAAACATAATACTAAAACAACTGAAGAATTGCAGAAAGAAATTGATAAGACTAAGATTATTGATGATGATGAATTACAAAAAATTAATGATGAAAGTAAAAAATAGACATTTTGTTTATTTTTTATCTTTATAAGGTATAAAGTGTTTGCTAATTGATAGAGATAATACTATAATAATTGTCGAATATGGATGAAATATCATTGAATTTAACAAACCATAAAAAATGTTAAAAAACAATTTTCATATCATTATAGTATTTAATAATTTTAAAAGAGGTAATTACTATGGATAAAGAAAAAAAATATTGTATAGGTTGTGGTATCTTATTACAAGATGAAAATATGACACAAGAAGGATATACGACAAGTATAGATAACGATATTTGCAGTAGATGTTTTAGAATGAGAAATTATGGAGAATATCAAATAATAACTAAATCTAATGAAGAATATATTGATATATTAAAAAGTGTTAACAAGACGAATGATTTAGTGCTTTATATGGTTGATTTATTAAATATTGATAAGGATTTAACTTATATAAGAAATTATATTAATAATAAAGTTATTTTGGTATTAAATAAAAGAGATATACTACCAAAAAGTGTAAAAGATAATAAAATAATAGAATATTTTAGAAATATGGATTTAGATTTTCAAGATATAATTGTAGTTAGTCCTAATAAAAATTACAATATTGATGAATTGTTATTGATGATAAAAAAATATAAAACAAGTAAAAATGTTTACGTAGTAGGGCATACTAATGTAGGAAAATCGACATTAATAAATAAACTTATGAAGAACTATTCTGATAATAAATGTGAACTTACGATGTCACCATTACCTTCTACAACTTTAAATAAGATTTCAATCAAATTAAATGATGATTTAACATTAGTAGATACTCCTGGATTAGTAGATAGAGGTAATATTGTTAATTATGTCGATGCGTCATTATTAAAGAAAATTAATCCTAAAAAAGAAATTAAACCTAAAACATATCAATTAAAAAAAGGGCAATGTTTAATAATTGGCGATTTAATAAGAATTGATTATATAGAAGGAAATAAAAATAGTTTTACTGTTTTTATGTCCAATGATTTAAAAATTGAACGCTTTAACTCAGAAAGTGTTGATAAATTAAAAGATATGTTTTCTCAAAGTTTAGACGTTTTATTTCATGAAGATATAGTTATAAGTGGATTAGGCTTTGTCAAAGTAGTAGAAAAAGCTAAAATTATTGTGTATGCAGATAGAAATATAGATATATTTACAAGAAGGTCATTAATTTGACCTTTTTTTCTATTTTCGTTGGAAATAAAAATAACATATGCTATAATGATGATAGGTGTTAATATGAAAATAAATATTCAATCTATAGATATAAATTACATACAATATGGTAGCGGTAGAGATATTATTTTATTACATGGTTGGGGTCAAAATATTGAAATGATGAAACCTCTTGGTGATAGATTAGATGGTTATAGAATAACTATCTTAGATTTGCCAGGCTTTGGTGAAAGTAGTGAACCTAATCAAGAGTTAACAATTTACGATTACAGTAATATTTTAAAAGAATTTATAATAAGTTTAAAAATAAAAAATCCTATTATCATAGGTCATTCTTTTGGTGGTAGAGTAGGAATTGTATACGCTTCTATGAATAAGGTTGATAAATTAATATTATTTGGAAGTCCTTGTATAAAGAGAATTACTAAGCAATCTTTAAAAGTTAAATTTTTAAAAACTATGAAAAAAGTTCCCGTTGTTAATAAATTAGAAAATTTTGCTAAAAGGCATATGGGATCTAGGGATTATAAAAATGCCAGTAATATGATGCGCAAGATTTTAGTAAATACGGTTAATGAAGATTTGAGTGAGTGTTGTAAAAAGATAGAATGTCCAACGCTTCTTATATTTGGTGATTGTGATAGTGAAGTAAGTGTAGAAGAAGCCAAAGAAATAGAAAAGTTAATAAAAGATTCAGGACTTATTATTTTGCCAGGAGCTACTCACTATGCTTATTTGGAAAGAATAGATTATGTTATAAAAATATTAAAAGAGTTTATTTGAGGTGATTAATGATGATATTATTTTATCTTACATACATTTTAATTTTTGTTTATACTATTTTTATTAGCTTAAAATCTTATCATATGTTACAACAAAATTTATATAATGAGAACAATCGATATTTAAAATGGATATGGAAGAATAAGACTAATGTATTTATTAATATTAATCTGTATGGAATTTTATTTACTATTTTAATATTAATGGCAAGTCATTATAACTTAGATAGTCTAAATCAGTTTTTTCTAGTAATTGTAATGACTGTTTACTTAGTATCTTATTTTAATGATAAAAAGGCAATATCTAAAAGTCAAAATAAGAAACCGTTAGTTATTACTGCAAGAATTAAAAGATTGATGGTTACAACCAATATTTTATATTTAATTCCGTTAATAATTACTATCTTTAATAATAATTTGAGGGAAATAAGTTTGTTCATTTTAACTATTATGACATCACTTAACTTTATCGTCATCTTTATAGCTTTACTTATTAATCATCCCCTTGAAAGAATGGTATATCATTATTATGAATATAAAGCCAAAACAAAATTAAAAAGCATGAATAATTTAAAAATTATTGGAATTACTGGTAGTTATGGTAAAACTAGTTGTAAAAATATATTAGCCGATATTTTAAATGTAAAATATAATGCATTAGCTACTCCTAAAAGTTTAAATACTTTTAATGGGTTAATGATTACTATTAATAATCAACTTAGTAAATTTGATGATATTTTTATAGCTGAAATGGGAGCATATGTAGTAGGAGAAATTCATAAATTATGTGAATTGGTAACTCCTAAATATGGAATTATTACGTCAATTGGAACTGCCCATTTAGAAACATTTGGTAGTAGAGAAAATATTCAAAAAGCAAAAATGGAATTAATTGAATTTTTACCATCAGATGGAATAGGTGTTTTAAATAAAGATGATCCTATGCAGGTATCGTATAAAATAAAAAATGATTGTAAAATATTATGGGTTGGTATTGATAGTGATGATGTTTTTGTTAAAGCGTCTAATATAAAGTGCAGTGGTAGCGGAACCACTTTTGATGTTAAATTTAAAGGAGATAAAAATACTTATCCTTTTACAACTAAATTATTAGGAAAGCATAATGTTTATAATATATTATCAGCGTTAGCATTAGGATATTCATTTGGAATTAATGTTCACGATTTACAACTTGGTGTCAAAAAAGTTAAACCAGTTGAACACCGATTGGAATTAAAGAAAATGGGTAAGTTTTATCAAATAGATGATGCTTATAATTCTAATCCAGTAGGAGCTAAAAGTGCCCTTGATGTTTTAGCTATGATGAATGGAGAAAAAGTGGTTGTAACACCTGGAATGATTGAATTAGGTGATAAAGAAGAAGAATACAATCACATATTTGGAGAACAAATTGCAGAAGTTGCTGATAAAGTTATTTTAGTGGGAGAAAAGAAAACAAAACCTATTTATGAAGGATTAATTGCTAAAAAATATAATAAAAATAATATTACTATTATTAATGATGTTAAAGAAGCATATACTATTTTAAATTCCATGAAGGCAAAAAAAGATATTTATGCTTTATTTGAAAACGATTTGCCAGATACTTATAATGAAAAATAGGAGGTTTATATGATAAAATTAGGAGTTATTTTTGGTGGAGAAAGTGTAGAGCACGAAGTAAGTATTATTTCGGCTGTGCAAGCAATGAATAAATTGGATGCTGAGAAATATGAAGTTATTCCAATATATATTACTAAAGATAGAGAATGGTATACAGGCGATTCCCTAAAAGATATAGAAACATATCAAGATTTAGATTTATTGAAAAGATATTGTAGTAATGTCGTGTTATATTTTAAAAAAGGACGTTATGTTTTACAATCCAAAGGATTCTTTAAAAGAATAGTAAAAGATATAGATATGGTATTTCCAATTGTACATGGCACTAATGTTGAAGATGGAGTTCTACAAGGATATTTAAGAAGTATAGGCATTCCTTTTGTTGGAAGTGATGTAGCAGCATCAGCTGTTAGTCAAGATAAAATATTTCAAAAACATATTTTTGCTAATAGTGGGTTGCCAATAACTAATTTTATATGGTTTTTTGATTCGGAATATAATGATGATTCCAATGCTATTATTAAAAAAATAGAAAAATTAAAATATCCAGTTATTATTAAACCTGCTACATTAGGTAGTAGTGTAGGAATTGCCGTTGCTAATAATAGAGATGAGTTAGTAAAAGCTATCGAAGATGCTATTGTGTATGATAATAAGATATTAGTCGAAGAAGTAGTAGAAAACTTAATGGAAGTAAATATAAGTGTATTGGGAAATTATCAAAATATGTATTTAAGCGAAATAGAACAAGTAATGACTGATAACGATTTGTTAACTTTTGAAGATAAGTACATAGGTAATTCCAAGAAAGTAGGAACTTCTTCTAAAGGAATGGCTAGCGCTAGTAGAAAGATTCCAGCTGATATTGATAAGAAGTTAAGGGAAGAAGTAGAAGATATAGCTTCCAGAGCATTTAAAGAATTAAATTCTTCAGGTGTTGTTAGAATTGATTTCTTAATCGATAAAAAGAATAAAAAAGTATATATTAATGAAATTAATTCATGTCCTGGTTCTTTAGCTTTCTATTTATGGGAACCTATTGGTAAAAAATATTCTGAACTTCTAGATGATATGATTAATACAGCTATAAAAGATTATAAAAATAGAACAAATAAAATTCATTCTTTTGAATCTAATATTTTACGAGGATTTTCAGGATCTAAAGGATTAAAAAATACTAAATTAAAATAAATAAAGGAGGGTTAAAATGATAGATTTAGATAATAAACAAATTTTGGATAATAATGTATTACCATTAACTAATCTATCTTTTGACCACCCTTTATCCAATTTAGAATTATCATCATTTATTTCACTATTAAGTGAAGCTCCTAATATTTCACAAGTATACTTTAAAGATGATTGTGATTTAAATACTATTGAAAAAATAAAATATTTATTAGAAGCAATGCCAACTGTTAACGATGAAATTATAGAAAAATATATTTTAAAAGAATTAACTACAGATGAAAAAAATAATATTATGACTATGAATTTTATTAATATTGATACATGGAATATTGCATATTCTAAGAATGATAATTGTAGTTTAGTAACATCTTTATATAAATATCGAAAAATTCAAGAATATTTACAAGAAATAATTATTAATATTGATAATAAAAATTTATCACCATTAGAGAAGGTTTGTTATTTATATGATCGTGTTAAACTTTTAGATTATTGTGATGATGACAAATATCAAAGATTACCGGAAATAGTTATTGATGGTAAAGCTAATTCTTATGGATATAATTTAGTGTTTAAAGAATTGTTAGATAATATTGGTATATCTTGTTTAATAGAACAAAACAATATAAATGATGAAGATGAATATGTATGTCTGGCTATGATTAATGATCATAAATATGAATTAAATGGTATATATTTATTTGATCCATCTTCAGACACTATAGCTAAAGAAAAATATAGAAATACTTGGGCTAGAAGATTAAATTATAATTTCTTTGGCATCAATGTTGATAAAATTGGAAATATGATGAGTAATGTTGAATATTTAGGTATTATGAAAGTTTTTCATGCGGATACTTATAACGAATTTAAACAACGATTAAAGATATTTGAACGAAAAAATGGTAGTGATGCTGTTGCCAAATTAACAGTAACATTTAACCAATCAATAGATAATATATATAATACAATAAAAAATACAGATAGTATTAATGAAAACACTCTATTAGAAATAATAGATAATAACTTAAATATAGAACCAGTAAACATTTTAAATAATGATTCACTGATGACTATGATTAGTGATAATTATCAAGCTAGAGAAAAAGAATTGTTTGTTAGTAAAAGTGAGAGATTAATTCGTAAAATAAATGACAATAAAAATATAAATTGACTTTTATTAGGACATAAATTATAATAAAAATATAAATAATAGAAGGAGGAGTAAGAGGATGAAGGATAGTAAGAATTTAGTTATTGGAATGTTATGTGCAGTTGTATGTGTTATGGCAGTTGCGTATGCAGCATTTGCTACAACGCTTACAATTAATGGTACAGCATCAATCGAATCTAATTGGTGTGTTCAAATAAAAAATGAGCAAATAGCATGTACATCTACACCTGTTACTGGTGGTGCCCCTGGTAGTGTTACAGCAGAAGGAACAAGAGATTCAAATATTTCAGCATCAGTTACGATGACATTTAGTCAACCAGGCGATAAAGCCTCTTGTACAATTAATTTTGAAAATTGTGGAGATTTAAAAGCTAAATTAAGTAGTATTGATGTTACTGGTGCCGATGCTGAAGGCGCAATTAGATTTACAGTTACAAAACCAAGCACTGGTGATAAACTAGAACCTAAAACTGGAACACATCAAGTAATAATTGAAGGTTCTTATGATAGTAGTATTGAAAGTCAACCAGAAGCAGAGCAAAAAACAAAAACTGTTAAAGTAGTTGCAGAGTATGTTCAAGATATGGGTGAATAATAATTTATTGATTTAAAAAGATAGAACATCTATCTTTTTTTGTAATAAAAAAAGATTAATAAAGAAAATATTAGTTGTTAATATGTGTCAATAAATATATTAAGCTTAGATATACGAAAAAAATGTATTGAAAATTATAAACGGTATGGTATAATAGATATATAAAATAAAGGAGGAAATATAAATGAAAGATAGTAAAAATTGGGTAATTGGTGGATTGTGTGCAGTATTATGCATAATGGCAGTTGCATATGCAGCATTTGCTACAACATTAACTATTAATGGTACAGCATCAATCGAATCTAATTGGTGCGTAAGAATAAAGGATGCTCCTAGTTGTACTAAAACATCAGCATCTGGTGTAGATGATGATGTAACAGCTACTGCCGTAAAAGATGGAGCAACTAGTGCAACTGTTACTATGAAATTTAAACAACCAGGTGATACTGCTACTTGTACAGTAATTTTTGAAAACTGCGGTGACCTAGATGCTAAATTATCAACTTATGAAGCAACTGGTACTTCAGAGTCTGGCCCAATTAAAATTTCTGTAACAGGACTTGCAAATGGTACAGCATTACCAAAAACTAATGGTACACATACTGTTACTATTGAAGGTGAATATGATTCTAGTGTAACAAGTGAACCAACTGCTGAACAAAAAACAAAGACAGTTAAAGTTACAGCAAATTATGTTCAAAATTTAGGAGACTAAGAAAAAGAAGAGCGTTAGATAAATAATAAACTATCGCTTTTTTTATTTTTAAAATATAATATTTTTTGGCAATTTTTACTATTTTTTATCTTATATTCAAAAAAGCAGAGCCAATAATCGTGTAAAATGCAATAAATCGTAAAAAATAATGTTTACTTTTGAAAAGTAAATTGCTATAATATATTTATAAAAATAGTAGGAGGAAAATATGAAAGAAAGTAAAAATATTGTAATAGGTTTGTTATGTGCTGTAATATGTGTTATGGCAGTTGCGTATGCAGCATTTGCTACAACATTAACAGTTAATGGTACTGCTTCAATTGAATCAGAATGGGGAGTTGAAATTACTGATATTCAATGTGAAGCAACTGCGGCATCTGGTGGTGAAGAGCTTGATGAAGTTACTAAAAGTTTTGAGGCAACTACTGCACACTTTGAGTTTAAATTCAAACAACCAGGTGATACTGGTACATGTACAGTAACAGTAAAAAATACAGGTAACCTTGAAGCAAAAGTAGAAAGTATTAATTCTACAGCTCAAGATGGAGAAGATGGATCTATCGGTCTTGAAGAAGGTGCCATTAAATATGAAGTTTCAGGTATTTCAAACGGAGAATTATTAGGCGGAAGTAACACAACTACTTTAACTGTTAAAGCTACGTTCCAAGATACTGAAACAATGCCTGAAGAGAAAAATTTAACTAAAAAGTTAACTGTTACAATTAATTATGTACAAAATTTAGCTGCAAAAGATTAATTAAAGGAGGAAATATATATGAAAGATAAGAATTTATTAATAGTAATGCTATGTATTGTAGTTATTGTTATGGCAGTTGCATATGCAGCATTTACTTCTCAACTAGAAGTTAACGGTTCTGCTTCAATTACATCTACTTGGAAAGTAGCTTTTGATCAAACTGGTTCTAGTTGTACTGGAGATGGTAATACTGTACAAATAACTGATGATTTAACAGCAAATCTTAATGTTAAATTAAATAACCCTAAAGATACAGTAACTTGTACTATTCAAGTAAAAAATACTGGAACTTTGGATGCTAAATTATCTAGTATAGAGGCTACTCCACAAGAAAATGATGCTCCAATTACTTATTTAGTATCTCCATCTACAGGTGATTTAGCTGCTAGACCTACATTGGAGAAAACAAATGGTACAGAAGTAATAACTGTTTCAATTACATATGATGACGTTTCAGAACAACCACAAAATACTACTAAGACAATTACTGTTAGAGCTAATTACGTTCAAAAATTATCAGCTTAAAAAAGCGAAAAAATAAGACTTTATAGTTTTATTTTTTTTTTTGCTATGATATAATTATAAATATAATAGGGGTGGTAGTGATGCTAAATAAAAAAGCTCAAGCATTAGTCGAATTTGTATTAATTTTACCAGTTCTTATTATGCTTATTTTTGCAGTAATTGATTTTGGACGTATATTTGTTTCACAAAATCAATTAGAAACGCTTTTGGGAAAAGTCAATAATATTTCCAAAGATAATATTAATTATGATAGTATTTATAACGAAATAAGTGATCATAGTGATATGGCTTTTAATTTATCTTTAGATTATGGTGAAGATGGTTATTTAACCATTAAGTTGGAACAGCAACTTGATATTATCACTCCTGGATTAAATATATTTTTGCCTAATCCTTATACTGTTAATGCTATTAGGGTGATTAAATATGAATAATAAAGGTCAAGTATTAGTAACTTTTATATTAATAATTCCACTTTTATTAATTGTAGCAGCTTTTATTGTTGATAATGTTTATATTTCGTATCAAATGAATAAATTAAATCAGTTAAATTATTTAATATTAGATGATTCTAAAAATGAAGATTTGACAACATCTGAAATTGAGGAATATATTTATAAAAATGATAAAGATATTCAAATAGATTTGATTGTTAAAACGTCTGATACCATAGAAATAACTATACGAAAGAATATCAAGAGTATATTTGGAAGTATTATTGGTAAAGATAGTTATTCTTTGGTTTCAAAAAAAAGTATCAATATATCTAATGAAGATATAGATTCTTAATAACGAGGTGTGATAATATGGTAAAAATTAATAGAGGAAAAGTAATTACTATTACGTCAATGAAGGGTGGAGTTGGTAAGACTATATCGGCACTTTTATTTGCAGCTATTTTAAAAAAGCAAAAAAAGAAAGTATTAATAATTGATTTAGATTTATACAATGGTGATATTGCTTTTGGTTTAAATTTAAATGTAAAAGAATCAATTTATAATTTGTGCGATGATATTGCTAATAATCGTTATAAAAATGATAGTCAAAATTATATTGTTAATTATGATGAATATATTGACGTTTTGGCAGCGCCAAAAGATCCTAGACAAGCCCCTAAGATAGATAGAAAATATGTTGAAATGATTATAAGAAAATTTATTAATAAATATGATGTTATTTTAATTGATACTAATCATATTTTAACGGTTAATAATATGATTGCTTTTGAGTGTTCTGATGCAATTGTCAATATATTTTCTAATGATGCTTTTGATCTAAAAGCTACGAAAAATTTTGTATCAATCTGTGAAAATATAGGTGTAGATAATTTATATTTGGTATTGAATACGACTATTAATAAAAAACAATATTTTTCTATTCAAGATATAGATACTATTCTTAAACGAAGTATTGACTTTGTCATATCAGATAATTTTTATATCAAAAATATAGATAGAGAAATAGTTGATGGTAATATTTTTGATGCCATATCTAAGGTAATTAAATCTAGGGCGGAAGATACTTCGGATTTTACTAAGTTCTTACAAAAGTTATTGGAAGATAAAGTAGGGGGTAGTGATAATGAAGAAAAATAAATGGCTGGAAGAATTTGAAATAGAAAATGACCAATCTGTTACAAAAGATGATGATACTGTCAATGATTATGATATTTTTAAAGATAAAGATTTACTAGATAAATTTAGAAATAAAATTATTCAAGAGTTAATTGATAATCAAATACCTGATGAAAAGTTATTAACTCAATATATTAATGAAGAAATTGATCGTATTACAGAAGGTTATGATCTATCAAATATTGAACGAAATCACATTTTCAATTTAATTGAAAACGAAATAAATGGTTTTGGACCTATTACAGAATTATTGGAAGACAAAAATGTAACAGAGATAATGGTTAATGGTCCTGATGAAATTTATATTGAAGTAGAAGGACAATTATTAAGAGATAATACGGTATCATTTATTAATGATGATCATATTATAAGGACAATTCAAAGAATTGTTCAACCACTTGGAAGAACAATAGATTCAACTAATCCCATGGTTGACTCTCACTTACCAGATGGTTCGAGAATTAATGCTATCATCCCACCACTTTCTGTAAAGGGACCGGTAATGACTATTCGTAAGTTCAAGGAAAGTATCAGTAATATTGATTCATTAATTGGAAATGGTACAATTACTCCATATATGGCAAGATTTATGGATGCCTGTGTAGAAGCTAAATTAAATATTATTGTATGTGGAGGAACAGGTAGTGGAAAAACAACTCTTTTAAATGTATTATCTAATTTTATTGGTCCCGATGAGCGTATTATTACTATTGAGGATGCTGTAGAATTAAAACTTAAGCAAAGTCATGTTATTTCTTTGGAAACAAGGAATGTTAACTATGAACGTGAAGGAGAAGTAACAATACGTGATTTAGTGCGAAACTCTTTACGTATGAGACCTGATCGAATTATTGTTGGAGAGGTACGTGGTGAAGAAGCCTTTGATATGTTGCAAGCTATGAATACGGGGCATGATGGGTCTCTTACTACTTTACATGCAAACTCTGCAAGTGATGCTTTAAATAGATTAGAGACAATGATTTTGATGGGTGGTATTGATATACCATTAAAAGCTATTCGTGAATATATAGAAAAAGCTTTGGATATTGTTATTAACATTGAAAGATTAAGCGATGGAAAAAGAAAAGTAACTAGTATTTCTGAAATAGTTGGCTTTGATGGAGAGAATATTATTTTAAAAGATATTTTTGCTTTCCGTCAAAAGGGATTAACAGATAAAGGTGAAGTAAATGGTGAATTTATTCTTTATAATTATGTTCCCCAAGTATATACAAAGATGAAAAATAGAGGAGTACATTCTATTGATGATATATTTGAACCGTTATTAAAAGGTAAAAAAAAGACTAAAGAATAAAAATAGGAGGTAATTATGCTAAATATTAATAATATTAATTTATTTCTTAAATTTATATATATGATTATTATAATAATTGTTACGTTTGGCATAATTGCTTTAGTATTACAAGTAATTAGACGTCCTAAACTAGAAAGAAGATTTAGTAAATTTACTGTCAATGTTATTAATCAAAAAGAATTATCTTTATTTGATAAATTCAAAATTTTATATTTGAAATGGCAAAAAGGAATGACTAGGTTTTTATATAAAATCAAGATATTTGATACATACAGCAAAAAATATCAAAAGTATTGTGATAATACTAAAATAGACAAAGAAGATCCGATGAATTATATCTCTAATAAAGTAATGTTAGGGATAGTTGGAATTATGATAATCATTTTATCTAATATTCTTCAATTTTATAATGTAACTCTTTTTGAAATGATATTAGCATTCCTATTAGGTTTCTTTGTATTAGATTTATTCCTTATATCAAAAGAGAAATATAGAAAAGTTCAAATAGAAAAAGATATGTTAAAAGCTATTATTATAATGAATAATTCTTTTAAATCAGGACTTAGTATTATGCAAGCAATATATATAGTATCACATGAACTAGAAGGACCAATTAGTGAAGAATTTAAAAAAATGTATATAGATTTAAGCTTTGGATTAAATATGGAAGTTGTTTTTGAAAGATTTACTAATAGAGTAAATACTAAAGAGGCAAAGTATATTACAACTTCGCTAAATGTGCTTAATAAAACAGGAGGAAATATTGTTCAGGTTTTTGCATCAGTTGAAAGGAATTCCTTTACAAGGAAAAAATTACAAGATGAGTTAGGTGCTTTATCAGCATCAAGTCAAGCAATGTTTAAAGTTTTAGTAGTAATACCTTTATTAATAGCAGTTGGTATTTTCGCTTTAAATCCTACTTATTTTATTCCTTTATTTAATAATCCATTAGGTATATTTATCCTTATAATTATAATATTAATTTATTCATTATATATAATTATTATAAGAAAAGTAATTAAAGTTAAGGTGATGTTATAATGAGTAAGAGAAAAAAAAGTAATTTATTATATAAGATTTATTCAGAAGAAACTATTAATAAATATCAAAGAAAAATCAATTTATTAGGGTCAAAGGATAGTTATGATGCTGTTATTTTTCTAAATATTCGCCTTTTTACTTCCGTAATTTTATTTTTCGTGTTATTATATATATTCAAGTGGGGATATATTATTGCTCCCATAACTGTATTTCTATATTTTAATATCTTACCTAAAATATTAATAGATAGTAAAATCAATAAACGAATAGAAAGATTAGATAATGATGCAATGTATTTTTTTGAAATACTTACTTTATCATTAGAGACAGGAAGAAATTTAAAAACAGCATTAGAAATTACTTCATCTAGTATCGATTCTGAGCTTTCTTATGAATTCAGTTTAGCATTAAGGGAAGTAAAATATGGGAAAAGTCTTAATGAGGCTTTGGATAATTTAAAATTAAGAATCCCATCTGATACGATTAACAATATTATTTTAAATATTTCGCAATCTAATATATTTGGTAATAGTATTATTGAAACAATGTATAATCAAATAGATTATATAAGGGATAAACAAATATTAAATGCTAAAGCAGTAATTAGTAAGATACCTTTAAAAGTATCTGTAATATCGGTAATATTTTTCATTCCTTTAATATTATTATTGATTTTATCCCCAATAATTATAAGTTTTTTAAGTTAGGAGGCTTAATATGAGTGGACATTCTAAATGGGCAACAATTCATAGAAAAAAAGGTGAATTAGATCAACAAAGAGGGAAGTTATTTCAAAAAATAGCTAAAGAGATTTATGTCGCAGCAAGAGGGACAGACGGAGATCCTCTTCATAATCCAGCTTTACGTGCGGTATTAGAAAAGGCAAGAAGTAATAATATGCCTAAAGATAATATTCAAAAAGCTATTGATAAAGCTACTGGAGCTAATGGGGGAGAAGATTATGAATCAGTTAGATATGAAGGTTATGGACCAAATGGTGTTGCTATTATGGTTGATTGCCTAACTGATAATAGAAATCGTACTGCTTCACAAGTAAGAAGTACTTTTACTAAGAAAAATGGTAATTTAGGTACTGATGGATCAGTATCATATATGTTTGAACGTAAAGGCGTTATTGTTACTGATAAATCAATCGATGAAGATACGGCTATGATGACAGCCCTTGATAGTGGAGCATTAGATTTTATTACTAATGATGACAGTTATGAAATATATACAGATACAGAGCATTTTATCGAAGTAAAAGAAGCTTTAGAAAAAGCGGGTACAAAAGAGTTTATTACTAGTGAAATTACTTTTGTTGCATCAAATTTAATTGAACTTGATGATGAAGCTAAAGAAAAAGTACTAGGTCTAGTAGAAGCATTAGAAGATCTTGATGATGTTCAAGATGTATATCATAATTTAAGTGAATAAGAGTAAAATTTACTCTTTTTTTTAATAATAAAATATGTCTTTTTTTGACTAAAATAGTATTTTAAAATAATTGAAAAAATAAAAAGTAATTGGTAAAATAAAAGAGAATAAAATAATAATAATTTAGGAGAGAATATGAAAAAAATAATATTAGTTTTAGTTGTATTATTTTTAGTATGTGGTTGTGGCAATAATAAGGTAATAAAAGAAGAGGAAAAAGATAAAGAAAAAGATATCGTTATTGAACAATTGAATAGTCTTTCTTTGGATGAAAAGATTGGTCAAATGCTTATGATATCATATCGAAGTACTATTGCTGATGATAATTTAAAGTCAGTATTAAATGATGTAAAACCAGGTGGTTTTATTATGTTTAGTGAAAATTTTGAAAGTTACACTCAAGTCCAACAGTTTTTAAATGATATCAATTCTTTTAATGATATACCAATGTTTATTTCTGTTGATCAAGAAGGAGGAAGAGTACAGAGATTAAAGTCTCTTACGGATAAAAAGGTAACTGTTTTTCCATCAATGCTTGAATTGGGAAGTACTAATGATGAAAAATTATCCTATGATGTAGGTAGAGTAATGGGCGAAGAATTAGGCGTTTTTGGGATTAATATGGATTTTGCACCTGTTCTTGATATTTATTCTAATCCTAACAATACCGTTATTGGTAATAGATCTTTTGGAAATACCTATGAGGTGGTATCTAAAATGGCTTTATCCTTTGCTAAAGGATTAGAAAGTACTAATGTTATTCCTGTTTATAAACATTTCCCAGGACATGGCGATACTGATGTTGATTCCCATTATGATTTACCTGTTATTAATAAATCTCGTGAAGAATTACTTTCTTTAGAGATTAAACCTTTTATCGATGCAATTAACAATGGCGCTCAAGTTATTATGATAGGACATTTAGCTGTTCCTAAAATTGCGGGATCTGATACTCCTGCATCTTTATCTAAAGAAATAATTACGGATTTTTTAAAAGAAGAATTAGGGTATAAAGGATTAGTTATAACTGACGCCTTAAATATGGGAGCTTTAACAGATAATTATACGTCAAAAGAGATATATGTTATGGCTATTAATGCTGGAGTTGATATTCTTCTTATGCCATCACCAGCAAGAGATGCAGTGAAAATCATTAAAGAGGCTGTTGTTAATGGTGAAATAAGCGAAGATAAAATAAATAGTTCAGTGGAAAAAATATTAAGATTAAAATTAAAAATTACCAAAGATACTAAATATGATGAAAGTTATTTAGGAAGTAGTGAACACCAAGAAGTAATTTCCAAAATAAAGTAATAGTGAGGTTATATGAGAAAAATATTATTTTTAATAATTGTGGTATTACTTATGAGTATAGTAGTTACTGGTTGCGATAAAAAAGAAGATTTAGTATGCGATATAGGCAGTACTACTATTACAATAACGTTAAAAAAAGGTAAGATAACTAGGTATTATGATGAAATCAAAGGTGATTCTACCAAAGAAGAAATTAATCTTTTAAATAAAAATTATCTTAAAGAAATAAAAAATAATAAAGATGCTATCGAAGCGTTAAGAGATGTTATTGCTAATAACGGAGGTAGTTGTAAATAAATATTTATGAACTCAAATTTATTCATTTGAGTTTTTTTCTACATTATTCGCAGATAAAGATTTGTATAATTAGTTAAATAGGAGACTAAATATGAAAAAATTATTACATATCTTTTCAATAATTATTGCTTTTGGTTTCACTCTAGTTATTAGTTTTCAATTAATGATTAAAAGTTATAGTAAAGAACTAACTACTGAAGTCTTTTCTAATTCTAATATTAGCTATGGTACAGAGCTCGAAATAAATAAGCAAGAAAAAAATAATAGTGATATAGTTGCTATATTGTCAATTCCTGTATTAGATTTAAAAGAAGCTGTTGTTCAAACAGATAATAATGATTATTATATGACTCACGATATTAACAAGAAAAATAATTCCCAAGGTTCTATTTTTATGGACTATAGAAATAATTTAGATAGTAAAAAAATTATTATTTATGGTCACAATTTAAAAATCTCTTCAAAAAAAAGTGGCTTTTCTAAATTAACAACATTTATTAATGCTAATTATGAAGATGAAAAGTATTTTTTATATTTATATACTGATAGAGAAGTATCAACATGGAAAGTATTTTCAATAATGATTGTTCCTAATAATACAACGAAACATACCAAGATATCTTTTAATAGTGAACTGGAGTTACAAGAACATTTAGATTGGATGGTTAGTAATTCTATAATTGATTTTAATACTAATGTAGATGTTAATGATTACTTAATGACTTTGCAAACATGTCTATATGAACCGGATAATTCTTTCTTATTAATTAATTTGAAAAGGGTGAATATGTAATGAATAAGCGAAATATTATTTTATTTATGTTGTTATTTATAGTAACTATTCCCGTTAATGCCAATGAATTAAATCATACTGATTTGTTAAATAAAAGTAATTATGATTTAAAAAAAGTTGATTTGTTCATGGAAGATATTGTTTATTTAAATTATTGTGTCAATTATTTTTATGATGGTATTATTGATATTAATAATGAGGAATGTTATTATGATGTTCCTTATGGAAGTATTATAGATACTTTTATTGATAAACCTAAGGATGGATATATTTTAGACTTTTATGTTCCAATCACTTTAGTATCTAATGAAGAAAATTATATGAATATAAATTATCGTAGTTTAAAAGAAGGAGAAATAATTCCCCCTAATACGGGAATTGAGTAGCAATACTTCTTTTTTTTTGATATACTTATTTTATAAATATATCTAAGATTGGAAGTATTAATATGAGACCAAAAGTAAGTGTTATTGTGCCTATTTACAATGTAGAAGGTTATCTTTCTCGATGTATAGAAAGTATTATTAATCAAACTTTAAGCGATATAGAAATAATTTTAGTAAACGATGGTAGTACTGATAATAGCGAAAAGATAATAAAAAAATATGCTAAAAAGGATAAACGAATTGTTGCTTTAAAACAAGAAAATGGTGGAGTAGCATCAGCTAAAAATTTAGGTGTAAAAAATGCAACTGGAGAATTTATAGGTTTTGTTGATAGTGATGATTGGATAGATAATTCTATGTTTGAGAAAATGTATAATTGTGCTAAAAGGGAAAATAGTGATGTTGTCATTTGTGACTTTTATAAATATTTTGATGATGGTAAAATGACTCCTATTCAAACCATGCCTTTAGTTTCTGTTAATATAAAAAAAGATTTTATTATGGCTCCTTGTTGTTCTTGGAATAAACTTTATAAAAGAGGACTTTTAAAAGATAATTCCTTTCCTAATGGACTAATATATGAGGATTTAGCAGTTACTCCTTTATTAGTAAATAAAATTGATAAAATAAGTTATATAAACGAATGCTTATATTATTACTTTATAAGATGCGAATCTATCATGAATAAAACAAAGTTTAAATCTAATTTTTATGATATTTTAAAAGTTGGTAATTTAATAACCGATAAGGTAAATAAAGACAAATCATATAAATTATATTATTTTGAATATGAATATTTAATTATCGATAATTTGTTACGTGATACATATTTTAGATTAAAAGAAATAGAAGGAAGTTACCCTTTATTAAATGATATAGTGCAATTTATAAAAGATAATTATCCTAATTTTATGAAAAATAAATATATAAAAAAGATGGGGATAAAGTATCAATTAATAACCTATCTTATTTATAAGAAAAAATATCGATTATTAAAGATAATTAGTAGGTGATAATAATGGTTAAAGTTAGTGTAATAGTTCCTATTTATAATGTGGAAGCGTATTTAACAAAGTGTTTAGATAGTATTATTAATCAAACGTTAAAAGATATTGAAATAATTTTAGTAAATGATGGTAGTACAGATGGTAGTAAAAAAATTATCCAAGAATATAAGAAAAAAGATAAACGAATTATTTCTTTAGAAAAAGAAAATGGTGGACAGGGAAGTGCTAGAAATTTAGGATTAAAAAAAGCTAAAGGAGATTATATTGTTTTTGTCGATAGTGATGATTGGATTGAAAACGATATGCTAGAGATAATGTATAATAAGGCTTTATCTTGTCAAAGTGATATTGTTGTTTGCGATTATTATAAAGTAAAAGATGATGTCAAAGAATCTTGTAAAGCCTTTGATACTTATGGTACATCTTTAATGGAAAATTGTATTTTAAATAGCTCTGGTCCATGTTGGAAAATGATTAAGAGAAATATTATAATTGATAACAATTTATATTTTCCTGAAGGAATCATATATGAAGATTATGCAGTAGTACCATTATATTTTCTCTTTGCTGATAAAATAAGTTATGTAGAGAGGCCTTTATACAATTATTTTATTAGAAAGGGTTCTACTATGAATCAAGAGTTTAATAATAAACTTTATGATATAGTAGATGCTACTAATATTTTATTTAGAAGGCTAGAACAATATGGTTTTCCTTATTACCAAGAATATGAATATTTTATTATAAAGAACATTTTTAGAGAAGCTTATATACGTCTTAAAGAATTTGATGAAGGATATAAAGTACTTGATTATATAGTTGCTTGGGCTAAAGTCAATATTCCTAACTGGTATAAAAACAAATATTTTAAAGAAGAAAAAATGAAAAAGAGAATATTTACTTATCTTATATATAAAAGGCAATATAAATTATTAGCAGGAATTCATAATTTGAGAAAGTAGGTTGTAATAATGCCAAAGAAAAAAATCTTATTTGTTATATGGACATATTCGTGGGGAGGGGGAGCTGAAAATATATTAACTAATTTAGTTAATCATTTGGATCCCCAAAAATATGAGATAGATATATTAGAATATTTTCACTTTAACACGAGAAAAGAACAAGTAAATGATAACATAAATATTTTATCTCCTATTATAGATAGCAATCATACTAACAAATTGGAAAAATTATATAAGATTTTTTTAGTAAAACATTTTCCTAATGTTTTGCGAAAGAAATACATTAAAAAAAGTTATGATGTGGAAATAGCTTTTACAAAAATGATTCCTTCTTTTTTATTGGATTATACAAAGAAGACTGTTATTTGGTTGCATGGAGATATCAATGAAAAAACGGATACCAAAAGAGATATTAAATTACAAGAGAAATATTTAAAAAAAGCTTCTAAAGTAGTGTTAATATCTAATGATAATGCTGATAATATAATCAAGAGGTTCCCTTTCATTAATGATAAAAAAGAAATTATTTATAATTCGTTCGATTTTGATAGTATTGATAAGAAAGCTAATTTAGATAAGTTACCTAAAAGTAATGTTCCTGTTTTATTATCTTTAGGAAGATTAGATGATGGTAAAAATCCTTTACAATTATTAGAAGTTGCCACTAATTTAAAAAATAAAGGAGTGATTTTTAAATTACAATTTATTGGTGATGGAATCTTAAAAGAGAAATTGATAGACAAGATTAAAGAGAATAATCTTAATGATTGTGTCGAAGTGTTAGGTTATAAGGAAAATCCCTATCCATTTATTAAAAACAGTACGTTATTATTGCAAACATCAAAACACGAAGGATTTCCTACTGTTTTGGTTGAAGGACTTTCTTTAGGTAAACCTTTTGTATGTACTAGTGTTGGTGGTGTATATGAAATATCGGATGATAATAAATGTGGGTATGTAATTGAAAATATGGATATGAATGCATTTACTAACAAAGTCATTAGTTTATTAAGTGATAAAAAACTATATAAAGACTTTAGTTTACATGGACAAGAAATTGTCAAAAAATTTACGATAAATAAACAAGTAGAAAACTTCGATAAAATGATAGAGAGTTTAAAATAGGTGAAATATGAAAAAGAAAGTTAGCGTTATAGTACCAATTTATAATGTAGAAAAATATTTAGAAGGCGCTATTGAAAGTATAGTCAATCAAACTTTTAAAGATATAGAAATTATACTTGTAAATGATGGTAGTACGGATAATAGTCAGGAAATAATAAAAAAATATGCCAAAAAAGATAAACGAATTATTGTAATTAATAAAGACAATGGTGGATTAGGAAGTGCTAGAAATAAAGGATTAGAAAAAGCTAGTGGAGATTTTATTGCCTTCATTGATAGTGATGATTGGATTCAAACGGATATGATAGAAAAAATGTACAACAAAGCTATGGAAGAACAATTAGATGTAGTTATTTGTAGCTATAAAAGTATATATACAAATAGTAATGAAATATTTGAAATACCCAGTAATATAATTAATGATACTATAGAAGGTAAAAATAGCCGAATATTTAACATTTTTAGTGCTTGTTGTAAACTTTATAAAAAAGAGTTTTTAATCAAAAATAAATTTCAATTTGTGGAAGAAAAAAGGTGGTATGAGGACTTACCATTCAGTGTAAAAGTATTATCGACGACGTCTAAAATTGGAATAATCAATGAGCCTTTATATAATTACTTAATTAGAGAAAATTCCATTATGAACAATTCTAATATTAAGAAAAACTTAGATATTCTTTTAGCATTTGACGATGTAATTTCTTATTTAGAAAATAAGAAAAAATATCAATTATTTAATAGTGAAGTTGAGTATTTAGCCATTGATAATATTTTAATATCAGGTATTTCAAGAATAGTTAGATCAAAAGCAGACTTAAAATTAAAAAAAGAAGTAATAAATGCTTTTTGGGATTATATGAAAAAGAATTTTCCTAATTATAAAAATAATTCCTATTTAAATTATTTATCAAGTAATAGAAAGATAATTTATAAACTAGTAAATTTGAAACAATATTGGTTGATAAATTTAATATTTAAAATTTATAGATAAAGAACTTTTTTATTGATTAGAAAAGATAATCATGTTAGAATAGTCCGCATGGTGATTTGAAATGAACATTATACGTTTGAGCAAAAAAGAGTTCGAAAAATTAAAATCTTTAGAGTTACCTTCAGAAATATTTAATCAAGAAGGGGATATGTATGAACTTGATTATGAAGGAAAATCTAAAGTTATGAAAATACTATTTCATCCAAGTAGTTCTTTTTTATTGAATAAATTTCATACGGTAGAATTACTAAATAATTATGCAGATATTTTACCAAATAATTTTTGTTGCCCAGATAATTTAGTATCAATAGATGGCAAGATTCAAGGATTTGTAATGCCCAAATTACAAGGTGAAAATTTGGCGACAGTATTAAAAGATAATAATATAGATAATCATTTATTTTATTTGAAGAAAATAGGAGAATTATTAAAATCAATGAAGATGATTAGAAATACGACCAAATTAAAAACATTTTATATTAATGATCTTCACGAATCAAATTTTATTGTTAATAAACAAAAAAAGAAATTATATGTTATAGATTTAGATAGTTGTAAAATTGGGAAAAACACCGCTTGTATTTCTAGATATTTAAGTCCATTTGCTTTATTAAAATATGCTTCATCAAAATATAAAATAAATCATAATTGTCATATTCCTTGTTATGTAATACCAGATGAAAATACTGATTTATATTGTTATAATATTGTAATATTGAATTATTTATATGGTAAAAATTTAAATGGATTTAATTTATCACAATTTAATGATTATTTAAATTATTTAGATACTATAGGACTAAATAAAAATTTGTTATATTCTTTTAATAGTATTGTTACTTTAAATGAAAATCAAAATCCTTGTTATTATTTAGAAACATTAACAGAAAAGCAAGTTAATAAAGCCAAACATTATGTTTATACGAGGATAAATAATAAATAAAAACATATTCTTCACATATAAATTAGTAGGTGATAGAATATGTTTTTTAAAAGTATTGATAAAAGAATAAGAATAATATTACTAGCCATTATTTTTATGTTTGTTGTTATTATTGCTAAAGTTGCATATGTTCAACTTATTAATTATGAAAAATTAAATAAGTTAGCTAGTGATTTGTGGAGTAGAGAGTTACCAATAGCGGCAGATAGAGGAAGAATATTAGATAGGAATGGAATCGTTTTAGCCGATAATATAACTACTACTAGTTTAGTTTTAATTCCTAATCAAATAACTGATAAAGAAAAGGCATCAACACTTATAGCAGAAATATTGGGGGTAACTAAAGAAGAGATGGATAAACACGTTTATAAAGAAACATCTATTGAAAGAGTGCATCCTGAAGGAAGACAGTTATCTTATGAAATTGCTGATAAGATAGCATCTTTAAATTTGGACGGAGTTTATTTGGTAAAGGAATCCAAAAGATATTATCCATATGGTAAGAGTTTATCTCATGTTTTAGGATATGTTGGAATTGATAATCAAGGACTTTCAGGATTAGAGCTAGAGTATGATGAATATTTAACGGGAGAAAATGGAGCGATTAAATATTTTTCAGACGCTAAAGGGAATAGTCTTGATATATCAGAGATATATGAATCACCACAATCTGGCATTGATATACAGTTGACTATAGATTATAACATTCAAAAAGCAGTAGAACGTGAAATGGATAATGTTGTTGACATGTTTAATCCAGATATGGCTTTAGCAATAGTAATGGATCCTAATACTGGTGAAATATTGGCAATGAGTAGTAGACCTACATATGATTCTAATAATTATAGTAACTATTCTATGGAAGTATTAAGTAGAAATCTACCTATTTGGGCATCTTATGAGCCTGGTTCTACTTTTAAAATTATAACTACTGCAGCAGCTGTTGAAGAAGGAGTTGTCAATCTTGAAAAAGATACATTTGATGATTCTGGTTCTGTTGTAGTAAGTGGTGCTAGAATAGGTTGTTGGAAAGCAGGAGGTCATGGACACCAGACTTTTTTACAAGTACTAGAAAACTCTTGTAACCCAGGTTTTGTTAAAATGGGGCAATTATTAGGTAAAGAAAGATTATTTTCATATATAGATTTATTTGGATTTGGCTCTAAAACAGGAGTTGATTTAAATGGAGAAGGTAAAGGAATCATTTTTCCACTAGATAAAGTAGGGGAACTTGAACTTGCTACTACTGCTTTTGGTCAGGGAGTTAGTGTAACACCTATTCACCTTACTGTCTAATAAATGATACCCTTATAGTTACTAGGGGAATAACTAGTAAATATACGAAAAAGTATGATGTTGAATTTATGTATAATTGTTTTGTAGAAATATAAAATGTTACTTTTAAAATTAAAATATCAAAATAATAATTAGAAAAGTAACATAAATATAACAAATTTACATTTTTTAGGAATATTAATTAGTTTTTCCTAAAAAATAAAAATGATTTTTTTACAATTTTACTTAAAATATATTTTCAAATAATTTTAATCGTTAAAGGAAAAA
>CANQDV010000013.1 GCA_947593955.1 uncultured Bacilli bacterium
GGTAGCATTTAGGTAGCAAAATTTAAAATAAATAAAATTATTTTCTAATTTATTTTAATTAAAAAAGGTAAAAATCGTTTGTTTTTAAATAAAAAAATGCTAGTAAGATACATAAAGAGCTAAAATTTAATAGCCCCCTAAAGGAGCGCAATAGCGCTCCATTTTTGTTGGCCATAAATTACAATAGATTGATTAAAAATGCTGATTTTTAAAAAAGTTTATGTAAGTAATCTATATTAAATTTGAAAATTATGCTTATGCTATTAAATGATTAAGTAAGCAATAAATTGTACAAATGTTGTGCAAAATATGTCAAAAAAAGAGAAAAATGCAAAATATTATTAATTTATTGTGCATTTTTTATTTTCATTTATATAATATATTACTCTTGTATAAGAACCCCATTTAATAAATTCATCACTTTGACAATTTGGACATTCCAAAATATAAAATTCATCAGTAGTTTTATATAACCAAAATTTCACTTTGTTCTTGTTTGATTTGCAATTTTTTGAGTTTAGTATTATCGAAAGGAGAAGGGGAGCATCTCCTTTCACTTGCCCACAAGTTCTTTCTTTTTTGCACTTTATTTTATACTTTTTTATTCTTCAAGTCATTTATTTTTCACCTTTTCCTTTTTTTAATTTATTTTTATTTTACAAGTTTATAGTTTAATTAATATTTACTAATATTCAGAAAACAACTCAAATAAAATGATAAGATAAAACAAAAAGAGTATTGACACCTGGAGAGATTTACTAAAAAAATAATACAAATTACAAATAAATTTATAAATAACAAAATAAGTAGATAAAAGTGAAAACGATATTAAAATAGTTTGAAAGAATTTAAAAAAGAAAAAATAGTTTGAAAAAATTTTTTAAATGTTATATACTTATTAAGTCGGTCACAGCTTTAAGCGTATAAGAACTTACACTCTTATACGCTTATTTTTTGCAATAAAGCTGTGATTAACATAGAAGGAGGAGAAAATGGAAAATCAAAACGACAATAAATATTTAGGACAAGAAAAAGTTTCTAAATTATTATTTAAGTTTTCTATTCCCTGCATTTTATCACTACTTATTAGTTCTTTATATAATATAGTTGATCAAATATTTGTTGGTAATAGTAGTGTTGGTTATTTAGGTAATGCTGCAACAACGGTAGTATATCCAATAACGATTATTGCTGTAGCTTTTGCTTGGTGCTTCGGTGACGGCTCAGCAGCGTATTTATCTTTATGTCAATGAAGAAATGATACTAAAAATTCTCATAAATCAATTGGGAATAGTATTTTAGTAACGTTTATAATAAGTATAATATTTATGATATTAGGTTACTTATTTATGGATAAACTTTTATACGGTTTTGGTGCAAGTGATGTAACAATTAATTTAGCAAGAGATTATTTTAAAATAATTTTACTAGGCATACCATTTTATATGCTTGCTAATTCTGTAAATAGTGTAATACGTGCCGATGGATCACCTAAATTTTCTATGGCAGCCACATTACTTGGAGCAATTTTAAATATAATACTAGATCCAATATTTATATTTGGATTTAATTGGGGAATAACAGGAGCAGCTTGGGCTACTATAATAGGACAAATTGCATCATTCATTCTTTCAGTAATTTATTTTTTTAGAACAAAAACATTCAAACTAAATAGAGAAAGTTTTAAAATTAATTTTGAAGTGTTTGGTAATGTTATTAAACTTGGAGTATCAACATTTATTACTCAAATGTCGATTGTTGTTATTTCATTAGTTTGTAATATTATGTTAGCAAAGTATGGTGCTTTAAGTAAATACGGGGCTGATATACCTATTGCAACTATTGGTATATGTATGAAAGTATTTAGTATTGTAATAAATATTGTAGTAGGTATTGTTTTAGGAGCACAACCAATACTTGGATATAATTATGGTGCTAAAAAATATAATAGGGTTAAAGAGACATTTAAGTTAGTAATCATTGCTACTATTATAGTGGGAATTTTATCAACTATCGTGTTTGAATTATGCCCTGAGATTATTATTAAAATGTTTGGCACATCTGATAATCTTTATATGGAATTTGCTATTAAAACATTTAGAATTTTTCTAATGTTATTAACATTCACATGTTTAATAAAAGTAATTTCTATATTCTTCCAAGCAGTTGGTGAACCTTTAAAATCAGCTATTGTATCCTTATGTCGTGATATTGTTTTCTTTGTTCCATTAGTCATAATATTACCTAGATTTATGGGAATAACAGGTCCATTATGGGCTGCTCCAATAGCAGATTTTATTGGAATATTAATATCAGGTACTTTAACAATTTTATTCTTTAAAAAATTACCTAGTGTAACAATTAACGATAAAGAACAAGTAGTTATTAAACCATCAAAACCTGGTGTAATTATAACTATTTCAAGAGAACATGGATCGGCTGGTAAATATATTGGTGAAGTAGTAGCGAAAAAACTTAATATTCCATACTATTATAAAGAGTTAACAGCTTTAGCAGCTAAAGAAAGTGGTTTAGATAAAGAATTTGTTTCTAAAATTAATTCTACCAAAGATGTATGGCATGATTTATATTTAACAACATCACCCGTAAAATATGCTATTAAAGCACAAGATAAAATTATTAGTAAAATTGCCGAACATGGCTCTTGTGTTATAGTAGGCCGTGCTGCTGATTATGTATTAAAAGATAATAAAAATCTAGTAAAAATATTTATTTATGCTAATGAAGAATACAAAATAAAGAAATTACAAGAGATGTATGGTGATTCAGAAAAAGATGCAGTAAAAAATATGAATAAATCTGACAAAAATAGAGCCGCTTACTATAAATTAATTTCAGGTAGAACATGGGGAGACTATAAAAACTATGATTTACTTATAGATTCTTCAATTGGTGTAGAAGAAACAGCCAACGCAATATTAGAATATATAAAAAATATTAAAAAATAATAAATTTTATTGAATAATATTATAAAGAAATTGATAATCTTTTGTTAGAAAAATAGAAAAATTACAATAATTTTTAGGTGGCATTTGGGTGGCAAATTTCTAAAAATTTAAGAATTCGATTTAATCTGAAATGAAATAAAAGATTAAAATTCGGTTAAAAATAAATAAAATTGTTATAAAAAAAATAAAAAAGGTACGAAACTTTGATGCCCCCTGAAGAGAGCGAAAGCTCTCATTTTTGTTTATTTTACAGGGTTTTAAAAGTATTAAAATGTTTTATGTGGCACTCTATGTGGCAACTTTATTTTAATTATGATGCGAGATATTTAAAAAAATGATATAACATAATATATATTATATTAGGTTAAAAAATATTAAAGAAGCCAAGTTATAAATATTAAAAAATTATTATATGAGATGTAATGTGAAAACTAAATTGCATTGCATTTAAATTAGATTTGATAAAAAATAATAAAAATATGAACTATAATTTTAGTTGAAGTTGTAAATGAGAATATCAAATAAATGATAAAAATAGATACTTGTCTAAATAGTCAAGATAATTATAAAAAGGTTAACTTTTTTAGAAGATAATGAGTAAGTTAATCAACTTCTAATTTGTAGTACAATTTTTAAGACCAAAAAATTTAATTTAAAAGGACGTGACATTTATGAAATATGACGAAAAATTTAAATATGCTTTTATTAATAAAATAATATTTGATAATAAATATCTAGAAAATCAATTTGATGGTAGTAAATATAAAAAATATATATTAGTATACTATAAAGATAATAAAGAAATTAAATACACTGAAATTCCAAATCAATCATATTTACATAAATTTAAAAATGTAATTAACACATATGATGTTGAAGAAATAATTTCATCTTGTATATATTTTGATAATATGTATAAAAGTTTACAATACTTTCATATAAAAAATACTTATTTTATTAAGTACCAAGCTGATGATGAAATAATTAGATTATTAAATATCCGTGATGATAGTAAAGAAATTAAAGATTTTTTAGATCATTTAGTGTATATATTTTAAAACTATATAAAATATTTATGATATACTTATAATAAATCAATGATAATTTTTTTAAATATATAAAGTTTAATAAAGCAAATTTTTTATTTGATAGAAAAGGCATTATTTATGTACAATTATGAATAAAATTAAGTAACATATTGTGGGGTGATATTGTTTATTTTAAGATTAGTTATGTATTGATATTTGGCAAGATGACTATATAACCAAAAAAGTCAAAACTATTTTTATAATAATATATTAATTTAGGAGGTAAAAAAATTATGAAAAAAGTTAGTATAATAATTTTAAGTTTATTAGTTATTATTTTAATTACAGGATGTGGAGCTGCAAAAAAGACAGAAGCAAAAGAGCAAAAATTAGTTTGTACGACTACTGAAGATGAAGATGGAATAAACATTGAAGAAGTAATTTCTATGACGTACAAAAATGATAAATTAAAATTTATGACAATGGAAGTTAATACCAAAGTTACTGATTCTGATGTAATAGAAAATTGGGATGTATTTAAAGAATCAATGGCTGAAGAAAATAAAGAGTTCGATAAAGATGGCGTCAGTCTAAGAGTTGAAACGAATGATCAAACTTATGAATATAAGGTTATTTTAGATATTGATGTTGATAATGCTAGTCAAGAGGCATTAGAAGAACAAGGATTTGGTGATTTAAAAGATGACGATAGCACTTTAGAAAGTAGTAAGGAAGCAGCTGAACAAGATGGCGCTGTTTGTGTAATAAAATAAATATTGTTCGTTTAAGATGATAAAGTAAAAAATAGTACAAAATGTAATAAAAAAAGCTCAGTTTTAATGCATATATTATTGTTTATAACTGAGCTTTTAATAAATTGTTTTATATGGTTATATGATTTATAAAGGAAATTAGAAAGGCTAAAGATGGTAATAAGTAAATAAATAATATTAATACAGCATACATTCCTAAGTAAATAAACTTAGCTATTTTTTGAAAAAGTTTCATATTAATTATATTTTGGTATAAATTAGTTTTTATTAAAAGTATCGTTAATATAATGAATGATAAACTTAAACTAAATGATGATTTTAAATATTGTGGAATAAATTCAAGTGTAATTTCATTGTCTCCTTTTTCTAAGTTTATACCTATGTAATTATCATATAATTTAATTATTTCAGCTTTTTTACCATTATTAATAATAGAATAAGATTCGTTATAGTTAATAGGTAAGAATAATATTTTGTTTTCTTTACTATTTATATTAATATTAATTTTGTTATTGTTAAATTCAATTTTGTAATCCAAATAATTATCTTTAACAAAATTATCTAATTTATTTAAATTTAACATTCCTATCTTCATGACAGATAAAGAACAATTATCTTTTAAAATTATTTTTACAACTACTTCTTCCTTTTCATAAACTCCAAGATTAAGTACTCCATTTGTATCTTTATTTGGATAGTTTCCCATAATTAATTTATTATTGACATAAATATCGAATAAATTAAATATTTTTTCGTTTTCCTTATTATCAATACTTTTATATAGTTCTAAATATAATGCTTTTTTGCCTTCGACGTTAACTTTAAATTCAATATAATTATCAATATTGTTAATTATATATTCATCATCGGTTATTTTAATATTATGAGTTGTATAGTTATCAATAGTTTCAAATAAATTTTCGTTGTCACTACTAATTGATTTATATATAGCGTTTTGAAGGTCAAATGTATTATTGTAGTTGTCTATCTTAATATTGTTGTTTACTAAATATCCAAAGGATATATCATCATTATATTGATACAAAGATAAATTGTCATATTGTTTGTTTAAAGAATAATTATAAACGTCTTCTCCCTTATTAAAAATATATTTGTTTCCCAAAAGAATGTCACTAAATAAAGTACCACCACTAGAATAAGTTATTGTCCAATAAGATGAAAACCCCAGTTTTTTTAAAGTCTTTTGATTATTTCCATCAGTTAAAGAACTAAAATGATCTAATGTACTCATTTTAGTAACATTACTGCTGTTATTTATAATGTAATTAGTATTGTTTTTATAGCGGTAAAGATTATTGTTATTATCTTTTGCTATATTGTTTAAAGTTCCATAGACATCTTTAATCTTAGGTTGTACATCTTCTATTCCTACATATATGTATGTAGTGCCAAAAATGTGAACTATAGAAATAATGAATATTAATATAAAAGATAATTTATTAAAGCCTTTATTTATAATAAATATAATTAGGTTTGCAATGAAACAAATTATGAAAATAACAATTAATAGTATTATTAGTAATTTATGGCTAGATAAAGTTAAATTACTTATTGCTGTTTGAAAAGAGCTATATTTATACAATGTTATAAGTAATGTTACTAATGTTGCAACAATAGTAAGAATAATGGATATAACTTTGTTTGACACCGTTGTTTTATTTTCTTTTTTTTCATAATTTGAAAAATAATATGCAGCACCAATTATCATAAATATAACTGTGATAAATCCAAATCGATAAGGAAATGAAGCATATGAACCAAAATGTAATAATTTATTAACTGGTTCAACAATATAAGGGATTAGTAATGCTACCATAGATGGTATGTACATTGCTAAAAACTTTTTATGTTTTTTATAATTTTTTAATAATAGAAATATTCCAACAAATAGTATGGATCCAAATAAGAATAATGAGGTTTTATCAATGATGGGTCCTAGTTTAGAATTAATTAAAGATTCTATTCCATAGTTCATTCTAGATGAAATTGATATTTGTTTATAAGTAGGTATTATGATAAACAAACTACAACCAATTGATAAAGCAGTACTTATACCTAGCGATAATATTTGTTTAGCAAAGTCTTTTTTTGAAATATAAGTTTTTAAATAAAAAATAGATATTACAAAGATAAAAATCAAAGCCATTAATGTTATATAAAAACTAAAGTAAAGCGACAATGTTAAAGCAATAATATACATAATCGGTTTATTTGCATCAAATAATTTTTTAAGACCAACAACAATTAAAGGAAACATATACATAGCATCAATCCATGATGATATTAAATAATAATTTAAACTATAAATAGAAAATCCATAGAATAAAGCAAGGAAAACACATAAATAATTATTTAGATTTTTAAAAAGCTTTTTAAGCATATATAGGGCAGTAATATTGCAAAGTACAATTTTTAAAACAACAATTATGGAGACAAATAAATATATTTTATTTCTTGTTGATAAAAGAATTAAAAATGTAAAAGGACTAAATAAGTAATAGCAAATAATTCCAAAGAAATTGATACCACTTGATGCACTAAAATTAATAAAAATGGAACTGCTTCCTTTGATACAATCATATAGATAGTAATAATATGAAGTTAATTGATCATACATATCACTATATATTAATGTGTTATGACCAAATGGATAAATCTTTTTACTTATAAATATCACTATGAATATAAGAAAAGTAATACATATTATTGTTAAATAATCAATATTTTTTTGAATAAATTTTTTCATACATCTCACCAAAAATTATTATATCATTTTATAAAACAAAATGTTTAAAAATATAGCAACTTAAATTCAACAAAATGCAAATGAAAAGAGGTGTTAAATAATATTTTTTTGTAGTACAATAATATTGGTAATGGAGGATTGGCTATGATTTTATTAAAGAACGTATCAAAATATTATTATAGTAAAGGGGTTATTGCTACTGGTTTTTCTAAAGTTAATTTAGAGTTTAAAATAGGTGAATTTGTAGCTATTACTGGTGAATCTGGTAGTGGTAAATCTACTTTATTAAATGTTATTTCAGGACTTGATTCATACGAAGAAGGGGAAATGTACATTAATGGTGAAGAAACAAGTCATTATACTGAAAAAGATTTTGAAGATTATCGTCGCAAATATATAGGTAATATTTTTCAAAGTTTTAATTTAGTTAATAGTTATACTGTATATCAAAATATTGAATTAGTTCTTTTACTTAATGGTGCTAAAAAGAAAGATATAAAAAAGAAAGTATTAGAACTAATAAAACAAGTTGACTTATATCGTTTTAGAAATACTAAAGTATCAAAATTATCTGGTGGTCAAAAACAACGAGTTGCTATAGCTAGAGCTCTTGCTAAAAATACACCTATTATTATTGCTGATGAACCAACTGGTAACTTAGATTCTAAATCAGCTACAGGAATAATAAAATTACTTAGTGAAATAGCGAAAGATAAATTAGTAATAATAGTTACTCATAATTATGAACAAGTAGAAAATTATGTTACGAGAAAAATAAAAATGCATGATGGTAAAATTTTAGAAGATAAAATTATTAAAGAAGTTAATATTGAAAGTAGTAACAATAATAATGCAATAAATTATCAAAATATTACTTTTTTAAATAAAATACGACTTGGTTTAAGAAATACATTCAATATTATTCCTAAATTTGTATTATTGTTTGCGGTTTATTTGTTCGTTGTAGTTGCTTTAATGAGTGAATATGCTGCTTTTAAGAAAGAAGAACACCAAGCATCAATCGAAGGATATAATTCGGTGTTTAATGACTATTCACCTAATCGAATAGTTGTTAATAAAAAAGATAGAACAGCATTTAGTGATGATGATTTTAATAAAATATTAAATAATAAAAACGTTGTTAAATTAGAAAAAAATGACGTAATGGTTGATGATTATATTGAGTTTACTAATGATAAAGATTTTTATGTAACAGCAGTAGGGCATTCTCTTAGTTCTTTTGATTTAGAATTATCCGTTGGAAGAATGCCAGAAAATGATAATGAAATTATAATAACAGGTTATAAGAATGATTATTATTTAAGTACGTTAAAAGATGAGATAATGAATACGGATTTGTATTGGCGTAATTATTCTTTCTTAGATAAAAATACTAAAATAAGAATTGTTGGTATTAGTTATGTAGATTATGAATATCAAAATGATAACCATGTTTACTTAAGTGAAAAATTATTAAACAAAATAATGACCGAAAAATTAACAACTTTTAATGATACTAGAATTTTATTTATGAATAATTATTATGAATCTAGTCCATACAATAGTTATTTTAAATTAGTACCTAATAGTAGAGTACCTAGTGGTAAAGCCATTATTAATTCAGAATTAAGATGGTCATGTGAATATGAAAACTGTATTAATAAAAAATTAAAAATAGAAGTAAGTAACATTTATTATGAAGATACTATGGAATTAACTATTGCTAATACTTATGATAAAAATAATATAAATTCCCTTTTAGGACCAATAGATTATAACCTTTATAGTGGTAGTGTTTTCATTAATGATAATGATTATCAAAAACTTTATAATAGAGGTGTTTACCAAGTAAGTATTTATACTACTGATGATTTAGTTACAAAAGATGTTGCTAGTGAATTAGAAAAAATGGGATTTAATCCTTTAGTAATAAAAGATACTTTATATAATGAAGGTTCACAGATAATTAGAATTGCTAAAACAATTGTAACCATTATGTTAGTAGGAACATTATTCTTTATTTCTTACTTTATTATTAAAATAATATTAAAATCACGTAATGTATATTTTTCAACCATCAGGATGTTAGGTGGTTCTAAAAAAGTATCAAAACAGTTACTAATTATTGAATTATTAACAGTAACTAATCTTGTTTATCTATTATTTACTGGATTCGTTTATTTAAATAAAATAAATATATTAAATGTATCTTTTGTTAACGATATGGCTAATTATCTAAAGTTAGGGGACTATATAATTCTTTATTTAATACTTATTGGTATGTCTTATTTAATAAGTTTAAAATATGCTAAAAAATTATTTAAAGATACAGTTATTAAAACTTTAAGGGAGGAGATTTAAAATGATAGAAATTAAAAATTTAAATAAATATTTTAATAAAGGTCATAAAAATCAAATCCATGTTATTAATAATGTTAATTTAACTTTAAAAGATAACGGTTTAGTCGCTCTTTTAGGTCCTTCTGGAAGTGGAAAGACTACTTTACTAAATACCATAGGTGGTCTTGATAAAGTAAAAAGTGGTTCTATTTATGTCAATGGAGAAAAGATAACATCTAGAATAACTAGCAAGAAAGATCGTATTAGAAATTTAAACATTGGTTATATTTTTCAAGATTATAAATTAATTGAGAATATGAGTGTTTATGATAATGTTGCTTTAGTATTAAAAATGATGGGTATTAAAGATAAAAAAGAAATAGATATAAGAGTTTCCTATGTTTTAGAGAAAGTAGGAATGTATCGTTATCGTAATAGACCAAGTAATATGTTGTCAGGTGGAGAACGTCAAAGAGTAGGTATTGCAAGAGCGATTGTAAAAGATCCTAATATCATTATTGCTGATGAACCAACAGGTAATTTGGATAGTAAAAATTCTCTTGAAATAATGAATATTATTAAGTCAATTTCTAAAGATAGATTAGTTATTCTTGTTACTCATGAAAATAATTTAGCTAAATTTTATGCAACTAGAATTGTAGAAATTGAAGATGGGAAGATAATCAAAGATTATGAAAATAAACATAATGATGAATTAGATTATGAAATAGATAATAGATTTTATTTAAAAGATTTTAAAAATTATGAGTCAATTAAAGAAAACGCTATTGATGTAGATGTTTATTCTGATGGCAATGATAAAATAAAATTAGATATTGTTTTAAAAAATGGTAACATATATATAAAAAGCAACACTAAGGAAAAGATAGAAGTAATTGACGATAATTCAAGTATTGAATTTGTTAATGATCATTATAAAAAAATTGATCAAGATACTGTTAATAAATACGAATTTAAATTTGATGAAATTATCAATAAAAATATTAAGAAGAAGTATTCTTCAATATTAAATCTCTTTACTTTAATAATTAATGGATTTAAAAAAGTATTTTCTTTTCCAATATTAAAAAAGATATTACTTATCGGCTTCTTCTTATCAGGAATATTTATTATGTATTCTTTAAGTAGTATAGCGGCTTCTTTAAAAATAAATGATAGTGATTTTGTTAAAGTTAATCCTAATTATCTAACTATAAACAATAATATTACTGTGAAAGATTACTTAAATTATGAAAAAATGGATAATATTATTTATTTAATGCCAGGGGACTCTTTAGTTAATTTTACTATAAAGGTAGATGATTATTATCAGACTTCTACGGTAACTTGGATTAGGTTAAGAGGATCTTTATCAGGAATTGATACTATTGATGAAAGCAATTTAATTATGGGTAGAATGCCAAAAGATAAATATGAGATTGTAATTGATAAAAAAGTATTAGATAATACTATGAACAATGATTTTACTGTTAAGATGTTAGGAATTAGTTCTTTAGAAGATATGCTTAACCGTAAATTAACTATTAATAATATGCCTAATTTTGTTGTAGTTGGTATAGTTGATTCAAACAGTCCATCTATTTATGCTGATTCTAGTCTATTTATTAACATAATAGCTAATAGTTCTAATGAGGTAGGATATTATGGTGGAATGGAAATTAGTAATACTGAATTATTAGATTATAAATTGTTAGAGAATAAAATAAAAATAATTAAAGGTAGAATGCCCGTTAACGACTATGAGGTTATAGTTGATTCTTCATATGAATGGGATATGCCATTAAATAAAACTATTGATAAAACTGTTAATGGTAATAAATTAAAAGTCGTAGGATACTATGATTCTGATGAATATATTTCCCAATATTTAGTAAATAATAATACAATAAAATACAATTTAATTACAATTGCATCAGTAGTTACAATTAATTCTGATGATAAACAAGAAACCTTAACTAATCTCCAAAATATGCATATAAATGTTAGTGATACATATGCTAAAAGTAAAAATAATTATATTAATTCAAGACATGATGCAGTTATTAATAATTTGATTGTATCAGGGATTATTTTAGTTATATCTTTAGTTGAGATATTATTGATGATTAGGTCATCGTTCTTATCGCGTATTAAAGAAATTGGTATATTAAGAGCTATTGGGGTTAAACGATTAGACATATATAAAATGTTTATGGGCGAAATAATTGCAATAACAACAATTGCTAGTGTTCCTGGAATATTGTTTATGGCATATATTATCAATGCATTAAAAGGAATACCATATATAGATAGTTATATAATAATTAATCCCATAATATTGATTATAGCAATATTATTAGTATATATGTTTAACCTTTTAGTCGGTTTAATACCAGTATTTAATACAGTTAAGAAAACTCCTGCCCAAATTCTAAGTAGACATGATTTAGATTAACATAAAAGTGTCCATTCTTGGTATAGAATGGCACTTTTTTATTGAAAGATGTTCATTAGATTCTTCTTTCGTGATATACTATATATAATATGAGGGAGGATAAATATGGAAGAACAAAGATATAGTATTTTAGAAAGATATGGAGAAGATTTTACTGCCAAAGAATATATTACTAATCCTGCAATTGGTAGGGATAATCAAATTAAGGAATTAGTATTGATTCTTCTAACTCCTGAAAAATCGGCTATTTTAATTGGAAAACCTGGTATTGGTAAAACAGCTATTGTTGAGGGACTTGCTTATGCTATTCAACAAGAAAGAGTTCCTGATGCCTTAAAAGGTTATACAGTTATAAATTTAAAAACAGCATCATTATTAGGTACTATGCCTAATGGTGAAAGTAAAGTACAAGTCATGATAGACGAATTAAAACAAAGAGAAAAAGTAATTTTATTTATAGATGAGATTCATATGCTTATAGGTGCCACTGATGAATCTTCACTAGATTTTGCTAATATTTTTAAAGAGGGATTAGGACGTGGTAGTATCAAAGTAATTGGTGCTACAACAACTGAAGAGTATGAACGTTATATTTTACGTGATAAAGCTTTTACAAGACGTTTTCAAAAAGTAGAAGTTCCTGAACCAACAAGAGAAGAAACTATTAATATTATGATGGGAACCCTTCCTAAAATAGAAAAGACTACAGGAGCTAAATTAAAATACACTAATTGGATTAAAGAACAAATTATGGCATTTATGGTGGATTTAACTAGTGAGTATAAAAGAGTATACGAAATAGGATCACGTTATCCTGATATTTCTTTAACCCTTCTTAAACAAGCATTTTCTCATGCTATCTTTGATAATCGAAATGAAGTAAATATTTTTGATATAGAATATGCAATATTAAATACAAAAAATGTTTATCCTGATGTTATAAAAAAAGATATGCCAATATTTTATGAAACTTTTAAAGCAATCATTGATGAGGAAAAAGAATTACCAAAAGAACAGCCATTAGAGTGGGATACAAATAATAAAACAATTACTACTCCAGTATATGATAATCAAGAAGAAATTATAAATAGTGAAGAAGATAATAAATCTGATGAAGAAGAAATTTTAGTTATAGATTCACCTACACCTTCACGAAGTATAAATCGTGATACTTTAATCGCACCAGATAGGAAAGATTATAGTACAGTTGGCGATTATAATACGGAAATAATTGGCGATGATGATAATAAAAAAGCAGATGAGGATATAGAAATATTATAAAACGTATTAGATTGGTGTCTGTTAACATATTAATAATTTATAAAGAAAAACAAAAATAATTGAGTTGTTATATAAAGTAGTGGTAAAGACAGTACAACTCTTTTTTTTAAATAAAGAAAGAAGTTATAAGGTTTGGAATTTAATTAATATTATTTCACATTTCAAAACATAAATAGTATACTAATAACAGATAAATTCTTAAAATTGAAAGTTCAGTTATTAAGATTTTTGATTGATCATTTAAAATTAGTGATTAGTTAGCTATAATTACCATGACATTACTATAGCAAAAATATTATTATTAATTTTGATTGGAGGAATTTTATGTGTGGAATAATTGGTTACGTTGGTAAAAAATGTAATTTAAAAGAGTTGTTAATAAAAAATTTAAAAGCTTTAGAATATAGGGGTTATGATTCGTCAGGTATTGCTATCTATGACGATAATATTAAGGTAATTAAATCCCAAGGTAAAATTGAAGAACTTGAAAAGAAATTAAAAACAATTGATATTAAAAACAGCAGTTTAGGTATTGCCCATACTAGATGGGCAACTCATGGTATAGCTAATGATATTAATTCACATCCACATCGTGTTGGAGGTGTTACTCTTGTTCATAATGGTATTATTGAAAATTATATTAAATTGAAAAATGATTTAATAGATAAAGGCTACAATTTTTTATCTGATACTGATAGTGAAGTAATAAGTGCTTTATTAGATTACATAAAAAAAGAAGAAAAAGATAATATTAAAGCTATTAACAAATTAGCCAAGCAATTAGAGGGATCTTATGCCTTAGAAATTATTTTTGATGGTGATTATGATAATTTATATGCTATAAGGAAAGATAGTCCACTTGTTATAGGTATATGCAATGGCTTTAATTTAATCGCCTCTGATATTACAGCAATTATGGACTATACTAAAAAATATATATTAATTGATGATTATGAGATAGTAAAATTATCTAAAGATAAAGTAGAAATATATAATAATGATTTAAAAATTATACACAAGGATATACAGGAAATATCTTGGAATATAGGTGAAGCTAAGAAGAATGGTTTTAGTCATTTTATGTTAAAAGAAATTAATGATGAACCTAATGTATTAAAAGCAACAATTAATGAATATATTAAAGACATTAATACTTTAATAGAAAAAATGCCGGATTTTTCTAAATATAATATGATTCATATTGTGGCATGTGGTAGTGCTATGCATGCAGGTTTAGTTGGTAAGTATATTATAGAGCAATATGCAATGGTTCCAATTGTAGTAGAACTAGCAAGTGAATATCGATATAAGAATAATTTTTATGATGATAAAACATTAGTTATATTTATATCACAGTCTGGTGAAACTGCAGATACTATTGCGGCTTTAAGAAATGTTAAAAAAGATAATATTGATACACTAGCTATTGTCAATGTAGTTGGTTCTACTCTAGCAAGAGAAGCGGACCAAGTTTTATATATAAGAGCAGGAGTTGAAATAGCTGTTGCTACTACAAAGGCTTATTTATTACAAATTGCAATGCTTATATTAATTGGTTTAAATATGGCTTATGTTAAAGGTAATTTGTCAGCTGATGAATTGAATAAAGTTTTAAAAGAATTCCAAATTATACCTACCAAAATACAGAAAATAATAGACAAAAAAGAAGAATGTTTAAAATTAGCTAAAAATATTTATAAGATGGAACACGCATTTTTCGTTGGGCGTGGTATAGACTATGCTTTATCAATGGAAGGAAGCCTTAAATTAAAAGAAATTTCATATATTCATAGTGAAGCATATCCAGCAGGAGAATTAAAACATGGTACGATATCATTAATAGAAGAGGGTACTAATGTTATTGGAATTATGTCTAGTAGTGATTTATCAAACAAGACCTTAAGTAATATAAAAGAAGCTCTAGCAAGAGGAGCCAATATTACTTTGATTGTGACTGAAGAAACTGATAAACATTTTGATTTTCCTTGTCAAAAAATTGTCATAGATAAAGTTAATAATGTATTACAACCTTTATTAATTGTTATACCACTACAATTAATAGCATTTGAGGTGGCAAGATTAAAAGGATGTGATATAGATCAACCAAGGAATTTAGCTAAATCTGTTACTGTTGAATAAAAAAAGAGGAGCAATTTTAATTTTGTTCCTCTTTTAATATTAAAGTGTTATTATCCATATCGACAGTAACAGTACTATTAAATTTAATTTTATCATTAATAATATCATTAGCTATTAATGTTTCAAGATTTCTTGAGACATACCTTTTTATAGGTCTAGCACCATATTTTTCATCATAAGCAGAATCAATAATAAAATCTTTAGCTCTTTTTGTTACATGGATACTTATTTTTTTATCATCTAATCGTTTTTCTATGTCAGAGATAATTTTATCTAAAATTTCATAAATAACATCTTTAGACAATGATTTAAAAATAATTATTTCATCGATCCTATTAATGAATTCAGGTTTAAATGTATGTCTTAGTTCATTCATTACTAATTCATTGCTATTATGCATATTTTCTAAAATATAATCGCTACCTAAATTAGAAGTCATAATGATAATAGTATTTTTAAAATCAACTGTTCTTCCTTGTGAATCAGTTATTCTTCCATCATCTAGTATTTGTAAAAGAATATTAAAAACATCTTTATGAGCCTTTTCAATTTCATCAAATAAGACAATACTATATGGATTTCTTCTAACTGCTTCGGTTAATTGTCCACCATCATCATATCCTACATATCCTGGAGGTGAACCAATTAATCTTGCTACCGAATGGGCTTCCATATATTCACTCATATCAATACGAATAATATGACGTTCATCATCAAATAATTCGTAGGCAAGGCTTCTTGCTACCTCGGTTTTACCAACACCAGTTGGACCTAAAAAGATGAAAGAACCAATTGGTCTATTAGGGTCTTTAATACCCGCTCTTGCCCTAATAATAGCTTCACTAACTAACTTTAAAGCTTCGTCTTGTCCTTTAACACGTTTTTTTAAATTGTTTTCAAGATTTAGCAATTTATTTTTTTCACTACCGACTAATTTTTTTATTGGTATATTTGTCCATTTGGATATAATGGCTGCGATTGATTCGTCATCAACAGTATCGCTTAATACTTTAGAATTGTTTTTTTCTTTTAAGGTTTCTAATTCTTTTTCCAAAGTAGGTATTACACCATGACGTAATCTAGCAGCGGTTTCTAAGTCGTAGTTATCTTCGGCTACTTCTAGTTTACGACGCGTTGCTTCGATTTCTTCTTTCTTTTTATTAATTTTTTCGGTTATATCTTTTTCTTCTTCCCAGTCATGACGAAGTTTAGCCTCGTCTTGTTTTAAAGAATAAATTTTATCGTCTAATTCTTGTAAACGTTTTTTAGATATATCATCTTTTTCTTTTTTTAAAGCTTCTTTTTCAATTTGTAATTGCATAATAGTTCTTGTTAAAGTATCTAATTCAGTTGGAACGGACTCCATTTGAACTTTTATAGTAGCACAAGCTTCGTCAACTAAATCAATTGCCTTATCAGGAAGAAATCTATTAGTTATATAACGATCGGATAGAGTAGCAGCAGTTACTAAAGCTCGATCCTTAATAGTAACACCATGATATACTTCAAAACGAGATTTTAATCCACGAAGGATCGTAATAGTATCTAAAACAGTAGGTTCACTTACTTGCACTTTTTGGAAACGACGTTCCAAAGCTCCGTCTTTTTCAATATATTTACGATATTCATTAAGGGTAGTTGCACCAATACAGTGTATTTCACCACGAGCCAACATCGGTTTTAGCATATTTCCAGCATCCATCGCCCCTTCTAAGGCACCAGCTCCAACAATCATGTGTATTTCATCAATAAACATAATTATGTCACCACTTGAATCTTTAACCTCTTTTAAAACAGCTTTTAATCTTTCCTCAAATTCTCCTCGATATTTAGCACCAGCAATTAAAGAACCCATATCTAGTTCCCATATTGTTTTATCTTTTAATGAATTAGGTACATCGCCTTTAACAATTCTTTGAGCTAACCCTTCGACAATAGCGGTTTTACCAACACCTGGCTCACCGATTAAGACAGGGTTATTTTTAGTTTTTCGTGATAAAATTCTAGTTAAACTACGTATTTCTTCATCACGACCAATAACAGGATCTACTTTTCCATCTTTAACACTTTTTGTTATATCACGTCCATATTTTTCAAGGACATTTTCTAAATTTTCTTGATACGGATTTTCACCATTCATAACCATTCCTCCTTTTTACAGAGAATATTATAGCACCATTTTAGCACTTGTCAATATAGAGTGCTAAAATCGACAAAAAAAATAAAAGCTTTTTATTTGGCTTTTATTTCATTGATATAATTATTAACATATATAGCCCAATTAGGATCTTGAGCATACTTTTTATGGATGCTGTAAGCGTCAGTTAAACCATATTGATAATAGTTATAATATAAATTTTTAAATAAACCTTCTATTCCTTCCTCAATACTATTATAAGCTTTATAACCACTATTTCCACAAGCAGGGTATCCTGTTATACCACCAAAATTATTACATGCTGTAGCTATATAACTACAATTCCATTTACAACCTGTTTCCAATAACATTATAGCTGTTGCTAAATATGGATCTACTCCATAATTAGTAGAATGAATAGCAAAGAGGTTACCTTTATTGTTTAAAACACCATTTAAAGACTTATTTAACTTATTTGTCAATTCTTCCATAGTTAAACCATCAAAAACAATTACTTCTTCTTTAGGTGGTACTATTTCTTCTTTCTTTTCTAATATAATAGGAGCTTTTTTATTATCTAATGTAGAAGTTATAACAATAGTTTCACTCTTAAATAGTTTATCATTATTAAGGTATATAACAGTAATAATTATTATGATCTGTAATGCTATTAATATCCATTTTTTAAATTTATCCGATCGAACATGATCTTGATTTTTTTTCATATATTCTCCTTTGTTATTTTTTACACAACGGAGGTAAGTATATCATTTATTTAATCATAAGTCAAATTCATCTTTTTTTTAAAGAAGAATAAAAAAACTCACACATTACTATAAAAATGTGTAAGTTTAATTTTCGATGGGGCGAATAGTGGGGATCGAACCCACGCATACCGGAGCCACAATCCGGCGTGTTAACCACTTCACCATATTCGCCATTTCTAATTGACTACTATATTTTAACAATAATACCTATAATATGCAAGTATTTTTTGTCATAAAAAAACAACCGAAGTTGTTTAATTATTTAATATATCCCTTGCTGCTACTAATCCCGTTGCTGCTGCTGTTACAATATTACCAGCTTTACCTGCACCATCGCCAACAAAATAAATATCATATTCATCTAGCTTAAAATTGTTATTAGTATCAATTTCGTTACTGAAAAATTTAATTTCAGGTCCATAAAGTAAAGTTTCATCATTATTAACACCTGGTATTATTTTATCTAGTTTTTCTATTCCTTCTAAAATATTGGTAATAATACGATGTGGTAAAACCAAAGCTAAATCTCCTGCAACGCAATCTTTTAAAGTAGGTGTAATAAATCCTTTATTTATTCTTGGCCATTCACTTCTTCTTCCTTTTTTTAAGTCTTTTAATGTTTGAATAATAGGTTTGCCATCTCCTAAAACATTTGCAATTCTAGCAATTGATTCGCCATATTGTCTAGTATTAGTTACTGGCTGCGTTAGAGTAACTTTACTAATAAATGCAAAGTTAGAATTAGTAGATTTAATATCTTTTAAAGAATGACCATTGACACATATATATCCATAATAATTCTCTTTAGCGACAAATCCTCCAGGATTAGTACAAAAAGTTCTTATTTCATCTTGATAAGTATCTGTTTTAATAAAGATAGTAGGATCATAAATAACACTACAAATATCTTCCAATATTTCTTTTCTAACTTCAATACGAACTCCTATTTCAATACTTTGTGAAGTATAAGGAATATTATATTTATCAGCTAGTTCTTGAACCCATTTAGCTCCTGTTCTACCTGGTGCGACAATAACCTTTTTAGTTTTAACAGTTATTTGTTCTTTATTTCTTTTATATGTTACTTCGTGTAAATCCTTTTTAATACTATTAATATCAGTTACGTTACTGTTATCTAGTACAGTAACACCTTTTTTTATTAAGTAATCAGTGAAATTTTGAATATAGGTTGGTAATTTATCACTACCTAAATGTTTTTGTTTTATTAACATTAACCTAGCACCAGCTACTGCTACTTTTTTCTTTATTTCTAAAGCTTTATCCATATTAGTAGGGTATACATCGCTATCCATACCAAAAAAATTAAATATTTTCTCGGTATCATCAATTAAATCATATGCTTCTTGTTCTTCCATATATTTGAATAAGTCAGATTTGCCTAATTTAGGAACAAAATTTAGTTTGCCATCGGAAAAAGTACCAGCTCCACCAAATCCAGACATAATGTTACATGGGTTACAATTAACACAAGATTTTTTATTTTTATTCATTGGACAACATCTATCTTTTGCTAATTTACCAGCGTCAAGCAATAAAACTTTTAATTTACTATTTTTAGATAGTTCATATGCGGAAAATAAACCAGCAGGACCTGCTCCTACTATTACTACATCATACATAATTAACCCTCCTTTTATATTGTAATACTTTTTGATTATTAAATAAACAATTATTTAATCGTGATATCTCCCCATACTTAATAGGTCATATAACATAGATTAAATTAGGGAGGATAAAATATGAATAATTATGACTATCAAATGTTTTCTGATGGAAATCTTGATGGATTTACAGATGTTTTCTTACAAGAAAGTATGATAGATCCAAATGTGCAGTTGTTTAATAATAGTAAAACGAACAATATGCCAAATAATATGCCTAACAATATGTCTAATATGAATAATATGAGTGGTAATTTTAATATGAACAATATGGGCAATATGAACAATATGACTAATATGACTACTAACAGTAATTTATTTAGTCCTAGTGAGGGATTTACTAAAGGTAATATGTTTAGAAATCTTTATGAACCTTTTATGAATTATACACCTATGCGTCTTACTCCTAAAAATGCTCAAGAAGAAGCTCTATTAAATCTTGATCAAATGCATTTCGCAATGCATGAATTAAATTTATATTTAGATAATTATCCCCAAGATAAAGCAATGATTAGTAAATTTAATGAATTTAGAAAGGCATACGAACAATTATTAAATGATTATCAATCTAAATATGGACCAATAGAGATAACTAGTCCATATATGACGACAAGTCCATTCGCATGGACCAATGATGTATGGCCTTGGGATAGGAGGAACTTCTAATGTGGAAATATGAAAAAAGGTTACAATTTCCTGTTAATATTAAAAAGAAAGATTTAGAAATGGCTAAATATTTAGTAACACAATATGGTGGTGCTAACGGAGAAATGGCAGCAGCTTTAAGATATTTAAATCAAAGATATACTATGCCAGATGAAAGAGGTAAAGCTTTACTTACGGATATTGGTACTGAAGAATTAGCTCATATTGAAATGATTTGTACTATGATATATCAATTAACTAAAGATGCTACTATAGATGAGTTAAAAGCTATCGGTTTAGGTGGACATTATTCTGAACATAATAAAGCTTTATATCCCACTAATGCTGATGGGGTACCATTTACTGTAACATATTTTGCAACAGTAGGAGATCCTATTGCAGATTTATACGAAGATATGGCTGCTGAACAAAAGGCAAGAGCTGTATATGAAAATTTAATTACAATGACTAATGATCCTGATGTTATAGGGCCATTACTATGGTTAAGACAAAGGGAAGTAGTACATTTTAATAGATTTAAAGAATTATGCGAATATTATAAGTCAATTGGCTTAAAATAAAAAAAATAAATTGGATAAATCTTTTCAAAAAAGGATTTGTCTTTTTTTATATGCTAATATCTTTTATTTGCGTAAAAATGTTATTTTATGTATAATATACCTAATTAGAAAGAGGGAAACTGATGAATATGAAAAAAACAGTTTTAATAACGGGTGCTAGTAGCGATATTGGTAGTGAAATAGCTATTAAATTTGCCAAATGTGGATATAATGTAGTAATTAATTATTTGACTAATGAAGATAGAGCTAATGAATTAGAAATAAATATCCACAGTTTCGGTGGAAATTGTTTAGTAGTTAAAGCTGATGTAACAAAAAGTGAAGAAGTTGAAAAAATGATTACTAGAACTATTAATAAATTTGGTAAAATCGACGTTTTAGTTAATAATGCAGGAATAGCTATTGATAATGATATTTATGATAAAAGTAAAGATGAGTTTTTAAAGGTGTTAGAAGTAAATGTTGTAGGTACTTTTTTAGTAAGTAAAGAAGCAAGTCATTATATGGATAACGGTACTATTATTAATATATCTTCTACTGATGGTATTGATACTTATAATGATATAAGTATGGATTATTGTGCATCTAAAGCAGGAGTTATTTCTTTAACTAAGACACTAGCCATGAGGTTTCCTAATTTAAAAGTATATTCAGTGGCACCTAATTGGGTTAAAACTAAAACAGTATTAGAAATGGACCCCGAGTATTTAGAAAAAGAATTGGAGCGAATTAATCAAAAAGAGTTAATCACACCTAGTATGGTTGCTAATAAAGTTTGGGAATTATGTGATAATTCTAATGTTATAAGTGGTAGTACTATTGTAATAAAAGATGGGAAGGGAAATTAAAATGATAAATAAAATTGATAATAAAATAATAGAATTATGTAAAAAGGCTGAAGAAGATTTAAAAGGAGAGTTTTCCAAAGTAGATAAATTATGTGAAAAGAATAGTTTAAAAGTATTGCAAGCTTTTCATAAAAACCAAATTTCAGAAGCTCATTTTAACTCTACTAGTGGCTATGGCTATAATGATATGGGACGTGATGCTATCGAACGAGTATTTAGTGATGTTTTAGGATGTGAAGATGCACTTGTTAGAAGTCAATTTATTTCTGGCAGTCACGCTTTAACGGTAGCTTTATTTGCATTCCTTAGACCTAATGATATTTTACTAAGTATTACGGGTAAACCTTATGATACTTTAGACGAAGTAATTGGTATAAGAGATAATCCTAGTTCTTTAAAGTCATTCGGGGTTAAATATCAACAAATTGATTTAATTGATGATGATTTCGATTATGATACTATTAAGGATACATTATTAAATAATAAAATAAAATTAATTGAAATACAGCGTTCAAAAGGTTATTCTACGAGAAAAAGTATAACCATGGAAAGACTAGAAAAGGTAATTAAATTTATTCGTGAATTTGACAAAGATACAATAATAATGATTGATAATTGTTACTGTGAATTTGTAAGTGACAAAGAACCATGTGAAATAGGAGCTGATATTGTAGTTGGATCTTTAATTAAAAATTTAGGTGGAGGTATTGCTCCTAATGGAGCTTATATTGCTGGTAGAAAAGATTTAGTTAATTTAGCAGCTGAAAGGTTAACTTTACCAGGTGAAGGTAGGGAAGTAGGTCCTACGCTTGGTATTAATAAACAATTATTACAAGGACTTTATATGGCTCCATCTGTTGTTGCTAGCAGTTTAAAAGTAGCTATTTTAACTAGTTATATGTTAGAACAATTAGGTTATAAAGTAGAGCCTAAATATAATGATATAAGAGCTGACATTGTTCAAAATATTGTGTTTAATGACCCAAATAAATTAGTTAAATATTGTAAAGGTGTACAAGAATTTTCAGCTATTGATTCTTTTGTGGTTCCTACCCCAGCACCTATGCCTGGATATGATGATGAAGTAATAATGGCATCTGGTAGTTTTACCCAAGGTTCATCAATTGAATTTAGTTGTGATGGACCAATGAGACCACCTTTTATTGCTTATCAACAAGGATCATTAACTTATCAATATGGTAAATTAGGTGTTTTAAATGCCATTAATCATTTATTAAAATCTGAATAAATAGAATAATAAAATTGTCAAGGAAGAAAAGCGTTATTAAAAATGAACCTAAAAAAATATGAAACTTTTCTTGCTTTTTTCATATAAATAAATTATAATCATAAAGCACAAAAAAGGAGGAATGGTTATGAATATTAATGAATTAATAAATAGTGATATCAGATCTAATTTAGTTAGTGAGATAAATGGAATGAATTTTAACAGGTATACAGAAAATGATTTGAGTTTTTTAAAAGAATGGTGTAACAGAGTTAGACAATTTGCAGATACTAGAACTTTGGAAAATGAATTTGTCGGTTATACATATTTAAATCTTGATGCTATAAATTCTAATTTAGTAAAAAAGAAAACATTATAATGTATTTAATCTTTAATTTTATAAATTATCAAGTTTTTAACCATTAAAAATTAACAAATGCCTATTTGTTTTTTTATTAATATTAAAGGATAATCTTTAATGGTGGTTAAATGAATGACAAGATAGGTAATTATTATCTGGATGATGATCAACAACAAATAGTAGTGAATGAAAGTGCACACATATTAGTTGTTGCTGGAGCAGGAAGTGGTAAAACTTTAACTATTTTAGGTAAGATAAATTATTTAGTAAAAAAACAAGGAATAAATCCTAGTGAAATATTATGTCTTTCCTTTACTAAAGCTTCTGCCAATAGTTTAAAGGATAAAATTTTAAAAGATTTATCTTATGATATGAAAGTATTTACTTTTCATAAATTATCATTAGAAATATTAAAGAATGAAAATATTAATTATAATATTGCAGATAGCGAAACTCTAGAACGTATTATTCATGAATTTTTTGAAACAACTATTTTAAATTTTTCACTACACATGAAAAAAGTTTTAAATTATTTTAAAATAAATACTATAACTAATATAAAGAAAAAATATATTGAATTTTATAAAACTAATAATAAAATGATACAAAATTTAGAGAATTTACTTTCTACTTTTCTTCATCTATTAAAATGTAATAATTACACATTACAAGATTTTTCAATATTTTTAAATAAGGCCAAAAGAATATATAATTTTAATTATAAGAAAGAGAAAATTTTTTTAGTTTTAGCTCTTAATATTTATATTATTTATAATGATTATTTAGATGAAAATAATGAAATAGATTTTGATGATATGATTGTAAAAGCTACGAAATGTATTAAAGAAAATGGCATTAATCAAGTAATCAAATATGTAATTATTGACGAGTATCAGGATACTTCATATATAAGGTTCCTTTTGGTAAAAAGTATATTAGATTCTACATCTTCTAAATTAATGGTAGTAGGTGATGATTTTCAATCTATATATCGTTTTACTGGTTGTGATGTATCATTATTTCTCAATTTTAAACAATACTTTAGTGACGCTAAAATTATGAAAATTGAAAATACTTATCGTAATAGTATTGAACTTATAAAAGAAGCTGGTAATTTTGTTATGCGCAATAAGTACCAAATAAAAAAGCACTTAAAAAGTAGTAAACATTTGGAATACCCAATTAAAATAATTCTTTATAAGAATATTAAAGAAGCTTTTGTAAAATTAGTAATAGATATACATAATAAAAGTAAAAAACCTATTTTAGTATTAGGAAGAAATAATAATGATGTATATATGGTTATTAGTGATTTGTTTAAATTAAAAGATAATAAAATAATATATATAAAAGATGAAAGCATAGATATTTATTACTTAACTGTTCATAAATCAAAAGGATTAGAAGAAGAAAATGTAATAGTTATTAATTTAATTGATGATTTAATTGGGTTTCCTTGTCAAATCAAAGATGAGTCTGTCTTGAGATTTGTTAATAATAATTATAAAAAGTATCCTTATAGTGAAGAACGAAGACTTTTTTATGTAGCAATTACTAGAACTAAAAACTATGTATATTTACTTGCACCCAAAACCCACGAATCTATTTTTATAAAGGAACTAAAAAAGGATAGTAAAAGACTTTCTAAAGTAATAGACATCATAAATATATGATATAATTAAGAAGGTGATTCTATGATTGTAAATGGTGTTGATGTAACAGTGGATAAAGCTTTAGAGTTAACCAAAGTAGATGAACATTTTCTTAAAAGGCGTGAAAATGGTATATTACTTAATGATTATCAAATAGCTGTTTTAAATAGAAATAATATTGATTATCATAAATATAATAGCTTATCATCATTATTATTTGAAATAGAAGAGTACCTTAATGTTTATAAAGATGAAGAGTTGGAAGAAGTTAGCAAACAACTTGCTGAAATACATTATTATATGGAAACAAATAAATAAATTTTGAAAAGCTATTGTCGCGAAAAAGGATGTTAAAAGCATGAAAAAGAGTGAAAAATTGAATATAATTTATGAAGATAAAAATTTTATAGTCGTTAATAAGCCAAGTGGTCTTTTAACAATTGCTACTGATAAAGAGAAAGAAAAGACACTATTTCATCAAGTATATTTGTATATAAAAAAGAAAAATAAAAATAATAAAGTTTTTATTGTACATAGATTAGATAAAGATACATCTGGAATTGTTCTTTTTGCTAAAAATGAGTCGTTAAAATTAAAGTTGCAAGATAATTGGGATACTTTAGCTAAAGAAAGAAAGTATTTAGCTATTGTTAATGGCATGGTTGAAAAAAAGCAAGGTCAAATTATATCTTGGTTAAAAGAGACAAAAACTTTATTAACATATTCTAGCAATAATCCAAATGATGGCAAAAAGGCTATCACTAATTATCGTGTTATAAGTAATAATTTAAAGTACACTTTGTTAGATATTGATATAAAAACAGGTAGAAAAAATCAAATTAGATGTCATATGAAAGATTTAGGTCATCCAATAGTTGGCGATACAAAATATGGCAATAATGATCATCAAAAAAGAATGTATCTTCATGCTTATAAATTAACGATAATTAATCCTATTAACAATAAAGAACTTACTTTTGAAACCGATGTTCCTAATAGTTTCATTGAATTGATGAGATAATTAATTTATGTGAATAAAACTTTAATATTAAAGTCATAATATAAATGTGAAAAAAATATGAAAATTAGCAAACGCCATTGACAAGTGCTAATTATAGTGGTATAACATAATTATGAAAGGAAGGGTGGATATGAATATAATCCCAAAAAGATATTATTTAGATGATTTTTTTGATGATTTCTTAACTGCTTCAGATAGTGGTAAGAATTCAATGAAATGTGACATTTATGAAAAAGGTGGCGATTATCATATCGAAATGGATATTCCTGGATTTGAAAAAAAGGATATCAGTATTGAAAGTGATAATGGATACCTAACTATAACAGCTGAAAAGAAAGATGAAGTAAATGATGAAGAGAAGAACTATATAAGAAGAGAAAGAACATATGGTAAGTATCAACGTTCATTTTACTTAGGAGATCTTGAAACAGATAAGATAAAAGCTGAATTTAAAGATGGAATACTAAAACTTACTGTTCCTAAAAAAGAAGCAGTTGAAACAAAAAAATTAATAGAAATTGATTAATTGAAGCACCTTTTGGTGCTTTTTTTTGTAAACTGTTTTACAATACTATTCTTTTTTATTATAATAATTTTGTATAATATATGTATAATAAAACGAGAGAAGAATAGGAGATTTATTATGGAGAAAAAGAAAAAAGAAATAGTTAGAATGTTGCTTAATCAAGATTTAGGAGAAAAAGATGAAGAAGAAATGTTAGACCTTTTAGTTAATAGTCCTATAACGGTTGATGTAGATAAAGAAAATGATGAAAAGATGAGTTTTGGAGATAAAGTTGCTGATAAAATATCAGAGGTGGCAGGTAGTTGGTCATTTATAATAATTTTTTGTGGCTTTTTGTTATTTTGGATTATTCTAAATGGAGTTATTTTAGTAAATGCCATTGATCCTTATCCCTTTATATTATTAAATTTATTATTATCATGTTTGGCTGCTTTACAGGCACCAATTATTATGATGAGTCAAAATAGACAAGCCAAAAAAGATACAATTAGAAATAAAAATGATTATCATACCGATTTAAAAAGTGAACTAATTCTTGAACAATTACATGATCATATAGAAAAAGTGTTACAAAACCAAAATAAAATTCTGTCTTATTTAAAGCAAGATGAAGAAGAAAAAAAGTAATTGACTTTTCAGACTGTTGACAAAGTAAAATTTGAAAACAGTCTTTTTATTTTGATAAAAATATATTATAATAAAGATG
>CANQDV010000014.1 GCA_947593955.1 uncultured Bacilli bacterium
CAAGATTGAATCAGGGTTTTAAATGTGTCTTTTTAAATTGTCTACTTTTACTTGACTAGTTCATTTCTGTTGCAAATTTCATAACAACTTTACAATTAAATTAAAAATAAAACATATTATAATTCCACATAAAGTTGGTATTAACATTGAAAGAAACATCCACTTATTAGACTTTGTCTCTTTCCTAATTGTAAGACAAGTAGTAGAACATGGAAAATGAAATAAACAAAATATCATCACTGATATAGCTGTATAGATAGTCCATCCATTTGTTACTAATAAATTTTTTAATTCATACAAATTACTAAAATCCGTTAAATTACCAGTTGCCATATAACTCATAATTATAATAGGAATTACTATCTCATTTGCAGGGAAACCTAATATAAAAGCTAAAAGGATTACTCCATCCATACCTAAAAGTTTAGCAAAGGGGTCAAAAAAATTAGATGTATGAGTTAATAATGACAAACCATTTATATCTACATTTGCCATAACCCATATAATTAATCCTGCAGGAATAGCAATACTTACTGCTCTACCTAGAACAAATAAAGTTCTATCTAAAATTGATCTTACTATTACTTTACATATTTGTGGTCTTCTATATGGTGGTAATTCTAAAGTAAAAGAAGATGGTATCCCTTTAAGAATTGTTTTTGATAATAAATTGGATACAATAAAAGTCATTAAGATTCCTAAAAGGATTACACTCATTAAAATAATTACACTAAGGAATGAATTATTAGTACCAATACCAACCATAAACATGGTAATAATAGCAATTAAAGTTGGAAATCTACCATTACAAGGTACAAAATTATTAGTTAGAATAGCTATTAATCTTTCTCGTTTAGAATCTATTATTCTAGTACCACTTACTCCTACTGCATTACATCCAAATCCCATTGCCATAGTTAAAGCTTGTTTCCCACATGAAGAACATTTCTTAAATAATTTATCAACATTGAATGCTATACGAGGTAAATAACCTAAGTCTTCTAATAAAGTAAATAATGGGAAAAAGATCATCATTGGTGGTAACATTACAGATACTACCCACGCTAAAGTACGGTATACTCCATGAATTAACATATCACTAATAAATTTAGGTAAAAGTAGATTACAAAAGTTAAATAAATTATCTTCAATACTAAACAATAATTTATTAAGTAAATCTGATGGATAATTAGCACCTTCTATAGTTAGCCAAAATATAAATGCAAATAATAATAACATAATGGGAATACCTGTAAATTTATTGGTTAAAATTTTATCGATACGTCTATCCTTTTTGGTATAATCTTCTTTTCCATAATGAGTTACTGAATTACTAATTTCTTCTGCTTTTTTATTAATTGCTTCAACAATTAAATCTTCTAAATCATTACTCATGATTTTATTTCCTAATAAATAATTTCTAGCCTCTTTTATTTTGTCTTCTACTCTTTCATCTATTAAGGAATAACCTAAATAATTATGAATATTATTAATTAATTCACTATCTCCTTTAAGTAAATTAATGGCAGTCCATCTTGAGTTAAGACACCCTTTTACTTTATCTTTAATTTCCTTTTCAACTATCTTAATAGCTTCTTCCAAATAATCATTATAATCTATTTTTAATGTTTTCTTATTTTTAGAAAAACTGTTTTTATCAATGCTACTTGCTAATTCGTCTAAACCTTTACCACTTCTTGCGGTAGTTGCTACTACTTTTACACCTAATATTTTACTCAATAAATCTATATCAATATGAATATCTTTCTTTTTAGCTTCATCTATCAAATTGACACATACTATTACATTATTTGTTATTTCTAAAATTTGTAATACCAAATTTAAATTACGCATTAAAGTGCAGGCATCACATACTACTACTGTTAAATCAGCATCTCCAAAGCAAATGAAGTCTCTTGCTACCACCTCTTCTTCTGAATGAGCTAATATAGAATAAATACCTGGCAAATCATATATTTTAAAATAATGATCCATATATTTCATAATCCCACTAGCATTACTAACTGTTTTTCCTGGCCAATTACCTGTGTGTTGATTTAATCCTGTAAATGCATTAAATACTGTACTTTTTCCTACATTAGGATTTCCAGCTAAAGCAATAACTTTATCAATCTTTACTTTATCTTCTTTTATTATTTTCATTCGCCATAACTCCTTATCATAATATTTTTGGCATCATCATTACGTATGGCTATTAAAGCACCCCTAATCATATATGCTACTAAATTACCACCAGGATTTCTTAAAGTAGAATAAACAACAGTACCAGGTGATAAACCAATATCTAATAATCTTCTTTTAATGCTACCTTCTGATATTACTTTAGAAACAATTACTTTTTTCCCTAAAGGAACATCACATAGTCTTTCTTCTTTCATAAAATTTCTAACCTCCTCATATATTATGGAAAGAAGTTTCCTTAATCTAACTCTAATATACTATATGTATAAACCTATAAGGAGAATGGGCTTATGGAGAATGAAAAATACTATACTTTAACTGGTTATAAAAGGAAAAATCAAGATATTATTACTGAAACTATGGAAGATTATATAGAAATGATTTATAGAAACACAATAAAAAAAGAAGAAATATCAGTAAAAGATTTATCTCTTCTTCTTAATGTTAGACCTTCATCAGTATCAAAAATGATTAGTAAATTACATAAGCTTGATATTGTTAATTTTAAAAAATATGGTCATATTTCTTTAACAAGTAAAGGTAAAAGTTTAGGAATGTTTTATTTAGATCGTCATAATACATTAACAATATTCTTTAAATTATTAAATAAGGATAAATTTACTTTAGAGCAAGTAGAGAAAATAGAACATTTTGTTGATAAAATAACCGTCTATAATATTAAACAAATAATAAATAGATGACTATTTATCATCTATTTCTATTAAACCATTACCACAAAAATCACATTCGACGTATTCATCTTTTTTTGAATGGATAAATGCTCCACATTTAGAACATTTAATTAATTTAGAATTTTTATTTTTGGTTATTTCATGTTTTTCTTTTTTATTCTTATTTTTGGTTTCGTAAATAATATCGTTAGTTGTATTATCAACAGTTATTGGTAATAAAAAGTCTCCTTCTTTTAAAGTTTTGATATTTTTTTTAACATCTGTTAAAGATATCCCCAAGGTTTCACTTATTTCATTAATATTATTTATATGATTAATATTTATTGATTGAGTATATACTCTTTGAATTTTTGATTCTTTATTTAAGATTCTAGCTCCAATAAAATATGAAATGCACATAATTAAACCAATTATATATAAATGTATATCATCAGGTACAAAATTCATCATGTCTAATGACATACCACTATCATATAAATTAATAATTTCATGAATTTTATAATATAGACCTAATCCTATTATAAATAAGACAAACATAAATATCCATAATAATAATCTTTTATTATGGTATATTTTTTTCTTATTATGAGTAACTTGTACAACTAAAAACCATACTCCGACAGGAGGAACAATAATTATTAGTATTAAAACAAATATACGAGGTATTTTTAAAATTATTTTTTTTACCTTTTCACTGTTAATTTTTCCTAATAGCTTCTTCATAACCTTATTCCTTATTTAACATTTATCAGTGCAAACATCATTTAAAACTTTATGCATTTGATTTATATAAATATCCATTAATTCATCATGTTGTTCCTCACTTAAAACTTCTAAAGGATTTGTTTGTGATTCAACTGTATCAGCATGATATCCAACAATTTCTCCCTCTAGAACAAATATTACAATAGGAACATAAATCCTTTTTTCGTTGGCACTGACTTTATTACCGTGAATATCTTCCAATGTATATTCTGGTAGGATACTATCTAATCTTTCTAATAATTTTTTATAGCCAGCAGTCCCTTCATTTACTACATTTAATGAACCATCTTCATTAACTTGAATAGTATCTCTTTCATCATGAACATTCATATAATAAATATCTAAATTTAATTCATCAGCAGCTTCTAGTAAAACAGGAACCGCATTACGACACCATGGACATTCAGGGTACCCTAAATAAATAACTCCTGTACCTTTATCTAATAATTCTAATAATTGATCATAATCAGCATATTTTACTTTATTATTATCAGAAATTTTTACTTCAGGGTATTTATTGTCACTAGATCCGATAGTTTGATTATTTAAACTTTCATATTCTTCTTTAAATTTTATCGCATCTGTATTATCTTTTCCCTTCGTGCATCCATAAATAGTTATTACACTAATTAATATAAATGCCACAAAAATAATTTTTTTCACATCATCACCTAATTCTTTCTATGTATTCTTTTTCATTATAACATAAATATTAAAATAATGTCGAGTTTTGTCAAAAAATGTTATAATTAACCTTTATATTATTATTGTATCTCTTCTATTTTCATTAAATTAGTCTGTTTGTTTGCAATGTTATTAGGAAGACCGCCAGTAATAATAATTTTATCTTTTGGCTCTAAATGGGTAAATTCTTTAGCTTTATTAATAGCATCTTCTACTACTTCGTCAGTTGAATTATAGATATTAGTTACTACTGTATAAACGCCCCAATCTAATGACAAACTTTTAGCTATTTTCTCGTTTGGACAAGTGGCCAAAATTAAACATCTTGGTTTTAAATTACATATTTTTCTTGCTGTATAACCACTCATCGTTGCTGCTACTATAAGTTTGGCTTTAAGAGTATTGGAAACTTCTACTACACTATGCGCAATAGCACCAGTAATATCGCAGTTTAACTCTCTTCTATCTTGATTATAATCAATATGCTCTTCTGTATTCTCACATATTCTTGCCATATATTTTACTGATTCGACTGGGTATTTTCCAACGGTTGTTTCACCACTTAACATAACAGCATCACACCCATCTAATACGGCATTAGCAATATCCGTAACTTCTGCCCTAGTAGGTCTACTAGAAGTATACATACTTGCTAACATTTCTGTTGCTACAATACATGTTTTTCCATAATCACGGCACTTTTTTATTATCTCTTTTTGAACAATAGGAATTTCTTCAAAAGGAATATCTACTCCTAAATCTCCACGAGCAACCATTATTCCATCGCTATATCTAATTATTTCATCAATATTTTGTAATGCTACTCCACTTTCTATCTTAGATATTATCTTCATATTGGAATTATGTTCTGCTAAAATTTTTCTAACTGCTAAAATATTATCTTTATTATTAACAAAAGATAGCGCTAAAAAATCCCCATCTTTTTCACAGGCATAAATAATATCATTAATATCTTCTTCACTCAAAAATTCGATATTTAATTTAACTCCTGGAACATTAATTCCCTTTTTACTTTTTAATATTCCTCCCACAATAATTTTACATACAAGGTCATCATCTTCTTTATCAATTACTTCTAATTTCATTAGGCCATCTTCAAGCAAAACCTTATCCCCTACATTTATTTCCTTTAAGACATTTTTATAATTGACTGTGAAAGATTCTTCCGTACCTAAAACATCTTTTTTTACTATTTTTATCGTTTTTCCCTCTTCTAATTTAATTCCCCCTTCAGCCATTACTCCTGTTCTAAAATCTGGTCCTTTTGTATCATAAATAATAGCTACATTAGTACCTAAATCTTGATTTATTTTATTAACTACTTTTTCTACTTCTTCTCTTTCCTCTATTGAAGCATGAGAAAAATTAATTCTCGCTACATTCATTCCTGCTTCTACCATTTGTCTCATAACGTTATAATCACTACTAGCTGGTCCAATAGAACAAATTATTTTTGTTTTTTTCATATTTATAACCTCCAAATTCTAATTATATTATACCTATTTTTCTTATATATTTACAAGGTTTAATAATAAATTTCACCTAGGTGTATTAATTAACACAAAAAAAATATAAACATAAATTATATTAGGTGGTTGTATGAATTTTATAATCAATGATTTTAATATATATTATGAAAAATACGGTAATGGTAAAAGTAATGTAGTAATATTACCTGGATGGGGAGAAACGAGAGCTACTTTTTATCATTTAATAGAAGTATTAAAAAATTATTTTACAGTATATATTATTGACTATCCTGGTTTTGGTAACAGTAAATTTCCCAATCGTGATCTAAATATTTATGATTACGCTACTATGATACAAGACTTTTTAACTATTAACAGCATTGATAATCCTATTTTAATAGGTCATTCTTTTGGAGGAAGAATAATTATTTTGTTGGCAGGAATGTATAAAATTAATATTAAAAAAATCATTTTAATGGATGCTGCTGGTATTAAACATAAAAAAAGTCTATTTTCTAGAATTAAGCAAACAATATATAAAATGTTAAAAAAAGGTGGTCTTATTTTACCACGAAAAATTAGAAAAAAATATTTAGACAAACTAATTAAAATATTTGGTTCAAGTGATTTTAAAAATCTCGATCCTAATATTAGAAAAACTTTTATAAATATTGTCAATGAAAATTTGAAACATTATTTAAAAGATATTAATACTTCTACGTTGTTGATATGGGGTGAGAATGATTTAGATACCCCTATTAGCGATGGATTAATTATGGAAAAAGAAATAGAAGACTCAGGATTAGTAACTATTCACAATGCAGGACATTTTCCATATTTAGAATACCCTAATTATATTAATAAAATTATATTAGAATTTTTAAAAATTTATAAATAAGGCTTGAAATTTAAATGGTTTCAAGTCTTTTTTTATTGATAATAACAAAAATAACTTAGATTTTCCTAAGTTATCCAGCACTTAATCATATATCACCATATGATATTATATTATGATAAATGAAATTATTTTTTATACAACTATTAAATATTTTTATACTAAAATTTAAAACTTCATTCATTTACTAATTAACCCTATACATGTTATAATAATATTAGGTGATAATAAATGATAATAAATACAGAGATTACTCAATTAATTTTATTAGCTATTCTATTACTTGTAAGTATTATTATAATTATTACTTTTACTTGTGATAAATAGTTTTTTTCATTACTTTTGGTTTTTCAATATTAAAATCTATTTCATTAGTATCATTTTTTTGATAGGTATCATCTCTAGTATTAGTATATTCTAGTACTAGATTTTTTTCATCTTGACATTCTTGATCCATACTATCACATATTAATTTTTCTTTTTCTTCTTCTTTAGTATTAATTCCTTTTTTATTAAAAAATTTTTTCTTTATACAATATATTTCTGGACCAATAGTTGATATTGCTGCTCCCATGGATAATGGTGCAATTAAACTTAAACCTTTTGTTCCAAATCCGAAAGCTAAAGTTGATATAACTCCTACACTTTGAAAAAGCATTTTTAACTTAGCAGGTATAGTTGGTTTCATTTCAATTCCATTTTTCTTAAAATTATAACTACTAACTGTAAAAACAGCAACGTCCCTTGCTGCAATAATTAAAGGCCATAAGGGCATAATTCCAGTGGCCATTAGTGTTATTCCTATACCCCAATTATATATTTTATCAGCAATAGGATCTAAAATTCCTCCAAGTTGCGAAGACATTCCACATTTTCTAGATAAGAAACCATCAATAGCATCCGTTGCTCCTACTCCCATTGTTGCTAGAGTAATAAGTAAATGATTAGCTATTCCATGCATGGCAATATATGCACAAAGTCCAACTGATGCAACCATACGAAAAGTCGTTATCAAATTAGGAATAGTAAATATTTTATAATAATTATTTTCGTTTTCCTTTTTCATAAGTCCTCACTTTAGTCCCTTATAATAATACTACTAGCCACAATTGTCAATATCGATAAACCTATAATTTACCTTTTTTCATAAATCACAATATTATCCTCTTGCATACTTACATAATAATTATCATTAGTAGATAAATGTATGTTAAGAGCAATATTATTAGGTATTATAAACATATCAAAATCATAATTATCTAATAAATACTTATATCCTCTATTTTGTAAATCTATGGCATCTCTTAATATATTATTTGAATACATATCTGCTCTACCATCAATAAATACTTTTATATCTTTATATATCAAATAGCCTCCATAATCATAGAAATTAAACAATCTTTGAGGATTTTTCTCTTTTATATAATTAATAATATTATCTGGTATTTGTTCTATTTTATAATTACTTTTTAATTTTGTACTCAAAAAGCCACCAGAAATTAATAACATTATAACTATTAGTACTATAGCAATACGGTTATCACTTACTACATACTCATCTACAAAATTAAAAATTATAAAAGTTGACGCTATATATAGCAATGGAATAAAACGGACACTTTTAAATCCTAAAACAAGAAAGAATCCTAATATTATAAAATCAATCAATTTTATTTTATATTTTGATATAATCATTGTAATAATAACAAATCCCAAGATGAGAAAATCAATATAGTTGCTAGCATTATTTAAACTAGGACTAGCCCATTCTAAAATACTTGAAATCATCAAAGTATCACCCATATTTTGATAAGGATATGCCCATATTTTTACACCATGAGGATTTATGGCTAAAACTAAGAAACTTAAAATAGCAACAATTAAATAGCGAATAATTTGTTTTTTACTAATTCTATCAGCCATAATTTTACCAAAGTTAAATTGAAATAGCCCTACTATTAAAAAGATTATACATAAAATATATACTAAATTAGAAGAACCCCCATGAAAGTTAGACCACAAAAGACTTATAAAAGGTAAAATATAAATTTTTTTAGAGTGTTTATTATTATAATTATCAAATAAGCAATATAAAGTAATTACTAATAAAATATAACTAATCATATGTGGTCGTGGCAACATTACTTCAGAGAAAACTAGCATTCCTAATAATGACCAAATGACTGTGAAAAAAATATTTTTAGATATTTTATTTTTGTGAATAATAGCCAATAACACAATTAAAACGATATACATTGACACGGCAAAAAATATTGCTCCAAAATCTTTAAAAACAATTTTATATAAATATAAAACAACTTCACTCAACCACTCATGAGAAAACCAATATAAATTATTACTAATTCCATACCAAGAAAAAATATCATAATATGGAATTTTTAAATTAGTTACTATATATTCTCCTGCCTTAATATGCCAAAAGAAATCATTGCCAAATCCAAAAGAAAATATTGCTAAAAATAATATTCCGATAAATATAATAATAGCCATCCGACTAAACTTTTTCATAATATCACCTAGAAAAAGTTTATCATAACATTATTATTCTAAACAACCACTTTTGACACTGTCCTCACCTTTTTTATAAATTGTTAACTTCTCTTTACTATCACAAGTTACTAATAATAAATCTTTAATATTATTGTACCCTTCTTTAGAAAGTCTAGTTTCTAACCACTTAGTATCTTTATTTATTACTTTTAGATTATTTACCATTATATTACCATCAATTACTAAATTAGCACAAAGGCCTTTATATGCCACTTTCACTTTAACATCACTTGGTGTTAATGGAGCATATTTGCTCTTAGGCATAAAACTGATCTTACCGTTAGGTTCCATAATAGCAAATTCTATTTCGCTAATATCAAAATATCCATTATTTCTTGCTTCTTGAAGTAAATCACTTATATCTATTTTAGCTTTTTCGACATTATCCTCAATTATTTTGCCATCTTCTATAATGATAATTGGTGTTCCTATTACAAATCTTCTTAATTTAATGCTTTTAGCTGTAAAATGAGATATTAAAATTGACACTATCGTATATACGGCCATGACAATGATGCCATAAAAGAAATGGGATTCCAAATCAACTGAGATATCAGCTGCAACACTACCAATAGTAATACCAACTACGTAATCATATAAATTCAACTGTGACAATTGTTTCCTACCCATAGCTTTTGTAAAAAAGAAAAGTGCTGCAATTGAAAATATTGATTTAATAAAAATATAAAAAAAGTTCATAATAATCACCAGTATTATTATGAACAAATAGTTTTTAAAATAAACCTGTTATTTCTTCATTTTCATCAATATCTATTTTTTCTAAATTAGGTACTTTAGATAAACCAGGCATCGTTAAAATGTCTCCTAATAAAATAGTTATAAAAGAAGCACCTCTATACAATTTAACATCTTTAACTGTAACTGTATAATCTTTAGGATAACCTAATTTGTTAGGGTCATCACTTATGGAATATTGCGTTTTAGCAATACAAATTGGTAAGTGTTCATATGCTTTTAAGTTTTTGATTTTGTTTTCCGCTTTTTCTGTGTATAAAACTTCTTTGGCGTGATATATTGAAGATGTTATCATACTAATTTTTTCTTTTATCGTTAAATTATCTTCATATAAAAATTTAAAATCACTAGGTTTAGAGCAAATATCTACTACTTTTTCTGCCAATTTTATTGAACCTTTACCACCTGTAACATAGCTATCTTCTATTTCAAATGGAACTTTTTCTTTATTACAATAATCTCTAATCACATTTATTTCTTCTTCGGTATCTGTGGAATACTTATTTAAGCAAACAATAAAATTATTAGTAAATTTTCTAATATTATCAATATGAGCCATTAAATTGGGTAATCCTACCTTAACTTTATCAACGTCTTCCAATAAAATATTTTCTTTGGCTACACCTGCATTGTATTTTAAAGCTTTTATAGTTACTACTAAAACCACACAGTTAGGTACTAAAGATGCCTTACGACATTTTATATCAAAAAACTTTTCAGCACCTAAATCAGAACCAAATCCCGCTTCCGTTACTACATAATCAGCAATGCTTAATCCTAAATTAGTTGCTATAATACTGTTACAACCATGAGCAATATTAGCAAAAGGTCCTCCATGGACTAAAACAGGATTATTTTCTAGAGTTTGAACTAAATTGGGTTTTATAGCATCTTTTAACAAAGTTGCAAGAGACCCTTCTAATTTTAAATCTTTCGCCAATACTTCTTTGCCATCATAAGTGTATGCTAACAAAATATTACCTAAATTATTTTTTAACTCCATTAAATTTTTTGATAAACACAAAATGCTCATAACTTCACTAGCAGCAGTTATATTAAATGACTCTTCCCTATCTACTTTATTATGAATAGTAATATTTCTTAAAGCTCTATCATTCATATCCATACAACGATTAAATACTATATTTTGTGGATCAATATTTAAAGTATTTCCAAAATACAAATGATTATCAATCGCGGCACTTATTAGATTATTACAACTACTAATAGCATGCATATCTCCTGTAAAATGCAAATTTATGTCCTCCATTGGTACTATTTGAGCATATCCTCCACCTGTTGCCCCACCTTTAATGCCAAAGACAGGACCAAGAGATGGCTCTCGCAACACTATTAAAGCTTTTTTTTCAATTAAATTTAAAGCATCCCCCAATCCTATACTAACTGTAGTCTTACCTTCACCATAGGGAGTAGGATTAATAGAAGTAACCAATATTAATTTACCTTTTTTATCTTTTATATATTTTTGATAATCTATTTTTGCTTTATAATTGCCATATAAAATTAAATCATCACTATTAATGCCTATTTTTTGAGCAACATCAATAATATTTTCTTTATGACAATTTCTAGATATTTCTACATCACTTTTCATAATCTCATCCCTTTCAATACAAAAGTAGTATATCACAAAAAGATATATTTACATCTATCATTTTTACATCTTTTGGTATATAATATGCTTGATTAGGAGGTATTTATGAAATACGTAGATAGTATCAAAAATAAAAATTATTCAAATATATCAACATTGATTACCGCTATTATTTTCTTTATTATAGGAAGTATTATTTTTACCAATCCAAATAATACGGTCAAATTTATTGCCTATGTATTAGGTGGATCTTTTGCAATTATAGGAGTGTTTAAATTAATTAGTTATTATATAGCCAAGAAAAAAGAAAAAGAAGTAAGTATTAGAGATTTAAGTATTGGTATTATTGCTCTTGTTTGTGGAATAATCTTAATAGCTTTTTCAAATACTATTGAATTGTTAATTAGAATTATTATGGGTGCTTGGATATTATTCAACGGTATAAATTTGCTTACTAATACTATTAAGTTGTTAAAAAGTAATGATAATAGTGCTAAAGTATTATTAATATTAGCTATTTTAATGATTATTGGTGGTTTATATATGATTTTAAAAAATAATCTCGTTTTTCAAATGATTGGTTTATTTATTATGTTATATTCTTTAATTGAAATAGTTGGTTATATTTATTATGTAGGTAAAAATTAGAGCTTAAAGCTCTTTTTTTATGATTTTTATATATAACATTAAATACAATAAAGCAAATAAAATTCCTCCTAAAACATCACTGGTAAAATGAACTCCTAAATATATACGTGATATACAGATACCAATAATTAATAAACATAGAGAAATTGTATAAAAATATTTTTCTTTTTTGCTGATGTTTGTATGCCAAAAAAGATAGATAATAAATCCATAAAACGCTGTGGAAATCATCGCATGTGCCGAAGGGAAACTATAACCAAGTTCGTTTATTAAATTAATATCTGTTGGTCTTGGCCTTGCAAAGATAAATTTTAAAATAACATTTAATATAAATACCATAAAAAGATTGATTATTGTTAATATACTATATTTTTTATTTTTTAAGAAAAATGCCATAAATAAAATGATTGTAATAAAACTAAAAGCATTTCCAAAATTAGTAAGTACTTTTACTAAAAAAGTCATCCTAGGTGTGATTAATTTTGATATATGTTTATAATAGAAATTGTCAAAATGCACTAAATTATCTTGAAAGAAATTGCCCATTAATATAATAAGCAATATTAAAATTATTAAGCATATTATCATTCGTAAATTTTTCATCATAAATTGTTTTGCTTTTTTCATACTGCCTCCACTATTAATTAGTATATCATAAATTTAATATATCAAATAATGTAAAGTGGGTTTAACTTCATTTTTTAAAGTGTTAAAATAAAATTGTATTTAATAGTAGTGGAGGTTTATATGGAGTTAGTTTCTAGTAATTTACGTTTAATTGTTATGGATAACTTTTTAGAATTTGGTGATAAGGTCGATAAGCATTTAAAATTAATGCGAGGAATCGATGATGATAAGTTTAGTTTTATTGTACCTACAACGTTACCAAGATTTGCTAGTGGTGAAGCCAAGGCAGTTATAGAAGAATCAATCCGTGCGAAAGATGTATATATTTTATCAGATGTAACTAATTATAGTTGCACATATACAATGCACGGTTTTATTAATCACAAAAGTCCCGATGATCATTATCAAGATATTAAAAGAGTTATATCAGCAATGAATGGTGCTGCTGAATCGGTCAAAGTTATTATGCCGTTTCTTTATGAATCTAGACAGCACAAAAGAAAAGGACGCGAGTCACAAGATTGCTCATTAATGTTACATGAATTGGAATATTTAGGCGTTAAAGGAATTCTTACTTGTGATGCTCATGATCCAGGTGTAAGAAATGCTTTGCATAGTTGTTCTTTTGACAATATTTACCTTACTCATTCTATACTAGAGCAAATTATAGAAAATGAAAACTTAGATTTTGATAACTTAATTGTAGTAGCTCCAGACACTGGTGCATCAGATAGAGCCGAATATTATGCTAATATTTTAGGATCTAACATTGGACAGTTTACCAAAAGAAGAGATTATACAAAAATCGTCAATGGCAAAAACCCAATAATTGCTCATGAATATATAGGTACTGATGTAAAAGATAAAAGTGTCATTGTAGTAGATGATATGATTTCATCTGGCCAATCTATGCTAGATGTTGCAGAACGTTTAAAAAATTTAGGAGCTAAAGAAATAATTCTAATTGCTTCCTTTGCGTTATTCAGCGATGGTGACAAAAGCATTGATTTATTTCAAAATGCTTACAAGAATAATACTTTTGATAAATTATATACTACTAATCTTTCTTACGTCCCACTCGAAACTAAAAATTTAGAATGGTTTAACGAAGTTGATTGCTCTGAACATATAACTAAAATAATAGATAGTTTAAATAATCATCATTCAATCAGTTCATTATTAAATGGCAAAGAAAAAATATTGAAAAAAGTATACAGTGCTAAAACAAAAAAGGCCTTATAATTTTTTCTTTTTTTATATGCATTTTTAGTTGCCATAAAAATTTATCATTATCAGTACTTTTTTATCTTAAACCATAATTATTTAATTGTTTAATAGACCTGAAATAGTATTGCGATATTCTTCAATGGTTTCTTTATATTCTTCTATTTTCTCTTTCAATCTATCTATTTCTTCTTCCAAATTACCTTTATCGTTTTCTAATAAGTAGATTTTTTCATCATATTCTTCACATAAATCGAATATTTGTTTTTCATAATTATTAATTATATTTTGATAATATTGTATAGTACTATTTTCATAATATTCTTCCATTTCTTTGTTATATTGATTTATATTTTGCTTTAATATATTTATATTTTTAGAAGTCGCATATACAGTCACTTCACCATTGCCAAATTCTTCAAAGAAATGAATCTGTTTTTTAGATAAATCATTTATAATAGAATCTATAATTGGCTTTAAAGAAGTAATTGTTTCGTTTTGATACACAAATATGTATTTATCATTCTCATAACTAGTTTCATAAGTTCCATATTCATCATAATAAACAATTTCTATTTTTAAATTGTTGCCCAATGTTTCATCAGTTTTAAACTGTATATCATCATACCTATCCATAATTATTAAATTATTGTTCATTGGATAAATTTTTGTGTATGTTTCTTTGGTAAAACTATCTGGTACACCCTTTATGTAATTGATATTTGTAATATCCCATGCGGTTATTCCTACAGCAATACCTAATGAAGCAAAAGACGTTAGGAATACAACAAATATTTTTTTTACATCACTTTTTTTGTTGAACAAAAAATTAAAAATTATATTTAAAATAATAATATTTAAAACAATACAAGATAATATTCCAAGTACTATGCCAAAATAGAACACACCTTTACAAATAACTATTAAAGATATAATTAAACTAGCAAATAACATTAACAATGTAAATATGAAAGGAATAGATAAAAATATAATAAATATTTTGATGCATCCCATTACTATTGATCCTAAAACTTTAAAAATAATATAGTTATGTTCCTTACGTTCTTTTATTACAATTTTAGGTTTTATTTCGTCTTTCTTTTCTAAAGTTGCAGAATCCTCTTGCTCAATTTTTTGACTCTTTTTTTCTTTTTTTGACGAAGTATTATTATCTTCATAGTTAACGTTTTCATAAACATCTAATACTCTTATTTTGTAAACATATATAAAAATAATAATACTTAGTATAATATAAGCTACACTCAAAATAAATTTAAATATGCTAGAAAGAACGCCACCAATAGTTTGGCCAAAATTCATAAATACTTCTACTCCTAAAGAATAGATGTATTGTACAGGAAAATTAAATAATGATAATATTAATATAACTATAATCATTTCAAAAATAATTTTTAATATATTTTTTATTTTTAAATTTTTAAAAATTTTGCAAGTCCTATTTATTATATCTAATAATTCATCAACCAAATTACTTGTTATATTTTTATTTTTATAATTATTATGTATTTCCTTAACATCATCATTAGTTAAATCATCTAAACTACATTCAAATATTTTACACATAGTAAGTAATTTATCCATTTCTGGATAAGTCTGCCCTGACTCCCATTTTGAAACTGCTTGTCTTGAAACATCTAGCATATCTGCCAATTGTTCTTGAGAAAGTTTATTCTCTTTTCTTAAAGTTTGTAACTTTTCACTAAACTTCATTTTTTCACCTCACGAAAAAAGCTTATAATAAAATTTCGTTGCAATCTACCAGTTTTTAGTTGTTTTTTGTCAACTTACGGTTGCAATTAACCTTTTCTATTAATTATTTTAACAAAAAAAGATCATAACATAAACAGTTTTATTTTTTCGCGAATAGAGTTTATTAAATGAGAATATAATTCAATGGTGAAAATATGAAATTAAGTTATTTTATACTATTGTTAGTAATTGTAGCAATAATAACCATATTGATTGTCTTGCTTATTTCTGAAAATTTATCATTAAAAAATGAAGTATATAATAAATTTTTTGACAATAATGTTATTGCCATTAATAATGACCAAACTTTTCTGGAGAAAAAAATAGTTGGTAAATCAATAGATCCCAACTATAAAATCAAAGTGTATTATCCATATACTTCATATAATTTATTAAATAATATTATTGAAAGTAAATTAACGAAAGAAATAGACTCATTAATGCAAATAGCTAAAGAAAACATCGTTCAACCCAATCAGTATTACACGTTAAATATTAATTATGAATATTATAATTATCAAAAATATACTTCTTATGTATTTTATATAAGTATATATACTGGCGTGGCTCATCCTAGAAATGGAATATGGACAATAACATATGATAAATCAAACAATAAAATAGTAACATTAGAAGATATTAAAAAGAAGTACCCTCTTGTATTAGAAAAATTATCACAGGAATCAAGAAATATTCTTAACAAAGATAAACGTTTTTCTCAAAATGAAGATTTAAAAGATATGTTGATAGATGGTACAACACCAAATGAAAATAATTTTAATTCTTTTGCTTTTTCAAAAGATGGTTTAATACTTTTTTTTGAACAGTATCAAATTGCACCATACAGTTATGGAGACTTTGAAATTACTATTCCATATGATAAAATATTTTAAAAAATAGCTTCAGTCTTTTGATTCTTATTTACTAGTTCTGCTAAAACAACAATCTGTTTAGTTTTATCTTCTTGACTGCAAGTTGTCAACACTAATAAAGGACGTTTATTACTGTTTATTTCTATAGTTCCATCCTTATTTTCAGCATATTTATCAATTATTTTATAAATATACTTTACTCCTTTATAATAAATATAAGTTTCGTCACCTTTTTCTAATTTATGCAAATCGTTAAAGAAGGCTAGACTACCATATCCACTATGTGCAGCAATTGCTAATATACTATCTTTTTCATCTGGCATTGTTGACTTATTTAAAACTTGAAGATTTTTATCCACATTATTGTTAATATCATTAATTGCCAAAAAGCCTTTTTTTAAACTTATTTTGGGTATTTCTAAAACGCCAATATACTTTGATGTATCTAAATTATCATTACTTTTCTCTGATTTAATATTTTCTACTTCCATTACACTATTGCTCTCATCTTCATAATATTTTTCCTTATTTATTATTTCATTAACTGTTTTGTTATCTCTAGTAAATAAAACATAATAATAAATATGATAATTACAGAAGACAGATATAGCTAATAATATCAAAATAGAACCAATTGTAGAATAAATATTTTTATCCTTGCTTTTTCTTACCATAAACAACTAATCCTAACCCCACACCAAAACTTATAATACTAAAAATATTAATCACTACTGTTTCATTTATAAAAGTATTAGGTACTTCAAATATAACCTTTTCATCAGTCATGTCAGCTTTTACAATTTCACCATTTTCTGTTATTTCAAAAAACATCTTCTCAGTATTTAATGAATAGCCATCTGGTGCTTTAATCTCAACTATATAAAATTTACCTGCAAATAAATTATCAATTTTTATATTACCATTTTGATCAGTTATTCCTTCAAATATTAATACTCCATCATCATCTTCTTCTTTATAACTATATATTTGAATAGTTGTATTTGGCAATGATTCCCCAGTTGTTAAATCTTCCTTAGTAAATATTAAAGTGCCTTTTTTTAAGTAATTGTCCATTTCTAAAGTTATCGATATAACAGGAGTTTTACTATCTTTATACGATAAAGTAAAATATTTTTTCGTTGAATCTAAAACATGATCTTCTCTAGTTGCTGTTTCAACTAAATAGTATTCTCCAAGATATAAATTGTCAATTTTTAAATAACCATCTAAAGTATAATACGTTCCAATTAATGTATCAGCATTATATATAAGTGTACCATCACCTGAATAAATATCTTTTGAAGCATACAATTTATATTCTACTTTATCTAATTTTATTTTTTCATAATAATAAGTATCATTTTTTATAACTAATTCTTCACCATATTTGTAAATCTCAACTTCACCTTTTACTTGTTTATTTTCATATTTGACTTCAATAATCAAATCTCCATTTTTATCACGGATGAAATCACTATTTTCATCTATAGAAAATTTCAAAGGCAAAGGATTCCACAAATATCCATTTATATTCTGATTTTCTACTTCTTCTATTTGATAATCTCCCATTTCTAATGGTTCTGGAGTTATGAAATATCCATCAATGGTTTTAAAAGTACATGTTCTTCTAGTGGAAGAGGCATTGCTATATTGACATACATATTTACCTGTTTTCAAATTTTTTATCTTAAATTTTATTCCATCTTTTACTACCACTTTTTTTGAATCCATATCTATTTTAATTAATTTTAATTTTGCTTGAATTTTTTCATCAAGCATATTGGCTTTTATTATCTCACCATTTTCTTTTATTTCGAAAAATATTTTTTCATTATTAAGATAATACCCTTCAGGTGCCTTAGATTCAACTATATAAAACTTACCAATAAATAAATTATCAATAGTTATATTACCATCTTTATCAGTTACTCCTTCAAAGATTAATTTAGCTTTTTCAACATTATCATCATAATAAAATATTTGAATCGTCGTATTAGGTAAAGCTTTACCCGTTGTCAAATCACTTTTATGAAATTCTAAAGTACCCTTTTCTAAATAGTTATCCAAATTTAATGTAAGAGAAACTACTGGCGTTTTACTATCTTTATAAGACAATGTAAAATATTTAAAGGTACTATCTAAAGTATGTCCATCCACAGTTGCTGTTTCCGCTAAATAATAATCTCCTAAATAAAGATTACTTATTTTTATGTATCCATCCTTGGTCTTATAAGTACCTATTAAGGAATTAGCATTATAAACTAAAGTGCCATCTCCAGAATAAATATTGGCTGCAGCATACAATTTATATTCAACACCATTTAATTTTATTTTCTCATAATAAAAACTAGAATTTTCAATATTGATCTTTTCACCATATTTATAAATATTTACTTCACCTTTTACTTGCTTATTAGTAAATTTAACTTCAATAATTACTCCATACTCATCGTCATAAATAAAATCACTATCTTTATTAATAGAAAACTTGATTGGTTCACTATTCCATAAATAACCATCTATTTGTTGATTCTCTACTTCCTCTATTTGATAATCACCTATTTCTAGTGCTTCAGGTGTTACAAAGTAACCTCCTTTAGTTTCATATATACATACTTTCTCCTGCTTTGGGTAAGTTATATTTTGACATATGTATTCATTTGTGGTTAAATTTTTTATTTTAAATTTTATACCATCTTTCTTCAATACTTTATTTGAATCTTTATCTACTTTCACTAAACGCAGTTTAGCACTAATTTTAGCATCGGATATAACTTTGGTAATAGGTTTTTCATCCTCTTGATTAATTACTAATTCAAAATCTTCAACTTTCTCATATCCTGGCATAGCATTTACTTGTTTAACTATATAAATTCCATATGGCAAAGTTACTTTTAATTGCCCATTACTATCAGTTGTACCACTTGTATACAAACTCATATTTGATTTTAAATAAAATTCAAACTTAACATTTGGCTCTGCTTTTAATATTCCTGTTTTACTATCTGCCAAAACTTTTAAAAATTCTACATTTCTTTCAATGACTTTTTCATAAACTGTGACAGTAGGTGTTAAATTATTTTCACTTATTTCAAAATAATATTTCGTAGAATCCAAAGTATATCCCGGACTACTTTGTTCTTCTTTTAAATAAAATTTTCCTACTTTAGGTAACAAGCCACTTTTACCTAAGGAATTATCTCCTATTGTTACTTGCCCTATTCTTTCATCATTTTCAGTATATACACCATATACGGCACCGCTTAATTTCGCATCACCTCTTGGTTTTACTGTTAAATTATCCCTATCTAATTTTTCAACAATAACACTGCCTGCATAACTTGTAATAGTAACTTCACTATCCACTGAACCATTTAATCCAAAAAAGCCCATTTTCTGTGATTTATTATTAATACCAACAAAAATAACGGTTGGATCATTAGTATAAGTTTTCTTTTTCAATGAAACCTTGATAGTTTCAACCTCTTTTGAAAATACGGATAGAGCATTTCCGTTTATTTTAACATTGTCATTTGTATCATTAGTTATTTCATAATCAGAAATAACACCCATTTCATCAACGATATTACTTACCTCACCAATGGGTATGGTTATCGATTGATTATCAAAACTTGGTTTATTGTAATGGGAATTGACTAATCGCATTATTTCATTACGTTCAGTTGAGACATCTATAAAATCACCATGCCCAAATTCTTCTGTCCAAAACTCTACATTTTGACCACTAACTTCTTCCCATATCAAAGCTTGTGTTGCCATTCGATAATATAAAGTTTGATGATTAGGATATCCATAACCATAATAACCAATTAATTGTATCCTATCATTTATTTGACTAGAATATGGAGAATTTCCCCAACCTTCTTCGCCATCATAACTGTTGGTTATTATTTCAACGCCTGGTTCAACACAGTAAACAACCTTACCATTTATTTCAAATGTACCATATTGACCATATAATGGATCTTTATTACCGCCATATGTTTTTACGTAAATATTAGGAATTCTATTTATTATTAAACTTGAAGCATTTACTTTATCCATTCCTAAGCATAGTATTGCACATATCATTATTAGTACACTAATAATAAATGTTCCTTTTTTATTCTTAAAGCTTTTTTTCAAAAAATATTTCATAAAAAAATAACCTCCTCAAGAAGATTATTATCTCTTTATATGTTAATTTCCTTATAGAATTGTTATTTTTAACGAATTTCTGCACAAGTTCCTTCATATGGTTCATAAAAACAATGATTTAAATATCTACCGCTTAATCTTTGATCATACCATAATGGAACACATGACGCACCATTACTAGGTGAATAAAACCACAATGCATTAGTGGCAGGATAATAATACTCCCCTTCGATGTTTCGCATAGCTAATTCTTTTTCTATTGTTGTAGCACCACCATAAAATAATGGACTATTAGTGCCCGCAAAGCCTCCAGGATTTTGATATATCATCTGAGTAATAGAAGTAATATCTTTAAATGTTAAACAATTGGCCAAAACTCTATTAATTGCAACATTACCGACCATAAGCATTCCTAAGGCCCCCTCACCTACTGCTTCTGCCCTCATTAATCTTGCTAGCAAATCAACTTCTTTATTCGTATATGCAACAATTGCCATATTATCACCTATAATAAATTATGTAAAAATATTATTTGTGTTATTGTATATTGAATTTTTTTTTGATATAATTAGTGTACTAATTTATTTAGTGAATTAGTTTATGAAAAAGTGTATACAAACTTTTATTGAAACACTAATAAGCATAATTGGTAATTCGATTTACTTATTAAAATCGGATACAAACAAGTTCAATTATATCAATAAAAACATAGTGAGCCGTGTTAAATTTATTATATAGGGGTGTAATTTAGTGGTAAAATTCTGGTCTCCAAAACCAGCCTCGGGAGTTCGACTCTCTCCACCCCTGCCAAATGAAAATAAGACAAATTTTTACTACTTTGTAGAAGGATTTGCTATTAATATAAAGCTTGATATTTAAAAACAAACAACTTATCGAAACACAAGTAGTATTGTGTTTCTTTTTTTATTATTCATATTATATAAAGAGGTGTTGAATTATGAAAAATATGTTAAAACATAAAAAAGTATTTGCTATTATTTGTAGCGTAATAATAGTATTAGCAATTGGTATTACTTGCATTGTTTTGAATATAAATAAAAAGGAATATACACCAATCCGTAAAGAAGAGACACACAACATGTATGTAAAAATTAATCCTTTTGTAAAACTTATCTTCAAGGAAGAATATTATTTATGCAAAGGTGAAAATGGTAAGGAAGGAGTGTGTGGAGAACAGACTAATAAAGTTATTGGATATGAATTAATAAATGATGATGCTAAAACTTTTTATAAAAATTTAGAATTTACAAATAAAGATGTATACGAAGTTTTACTAATGTTATGTGAAACAGCTAGAGATAATAATATTGGCTTTGAAAAATTAGAAATTACCACTGATAGTAATACTATAACAAATGAGAATATTTTAACCTATTTAAAAGACAATTCTAAATATGAAGTAAACTATTCTGTATATGTTAATTTTGAAGAACATATTAATGAAGAAGAAATTTTAAAAGATGAAGAAATAGAAAATAAAGTATATTTAATAACTTTTGATAGTGATGGGGGAAGTAAAATAGAAAATCAAACTATAGACAAAGGAAATAAAATTTCTAAACCTGCTAACCCAACTAAAAGTGGATATAAATTTATTGAATGGCAACTAGATGGAAAAGCTTTTGATTTCAATACAGAAATAACAAAAGATATAACTTTAAAAGCAAAATGGGAAAAAGAAAAATCTAATGATTCAAATACTAATACTCAAACTAACCAAAATACCCAAAATAATAACTCAAATGAAAATGTTCAAACTAATCCAAATAGTAATCAAAACAGTTATGAAAATACGCCTAATAGTGATGAAAATAATAATTCAAAAATTACATCAACTATTGATAAAATTAACTTAAATGATAATATTCTAGTAACCCACGGAGATAATGGTTCTCCATATGATCCACAAAAATGTGGTAGTACAAATTATTATTTTGCTACAAATTTTCAAGAAATATTTAAAGATTATATATATTGCAGTAGTAATACTGGCAAATGCAAAAATTCAATAAGTGGAAGTTTCACAGATTATCCGGATTTATTTAACAAATTATCATTCGACTTAAACAAAGAAGAGCAAGCCAAACAACAATTTGAAACACTTAAAGTACCAAAAGGTATTACTAACTGGTGGTACAATTTTTCTAATCATGGTTTTACATATGCTTATTCTGACATATACATATATGAAGCAGAAAAATATGGAACTTTTGGAAATAATTTTAATTCAAGTATTGATAATTTTAGAAATCAAATTAGTAATATACTAAATAGTTCTTATAGTATGTCTAATCTTAGTTGCGGTGATTATGGTAATGGACCTGAATTATTAACAGAAGAGCTATGCAAAGAATATAATTTAACTTGTGATCGATGGTAAAAAAATACCCCCATTGTCCTAATGGATAATGAGGCTTTTTATATGTTCCTTTTTTGAGACTTACTATGCTATATTATATAAATATTGAGATGAGAGATTAACTTTAAAAAAGAAGTTTATTATTTTAAGGAACAAGTAATTGTTGACCTATAGTCAATAAATTAGATGTTAATCCATTTAGATTTTTTAATATATCTACAGTTGTATTAAATTGTCTTGCAATACTATATAAACTGTCTCCGCTCTTTACTGTGTATGTCCTATACCCACTAGTAGATGGAATACGCAATACTTGACCTATAGTTAGAAGAGTTGAAGATAAATTGTTATACTGTTGTAACTCACTTGCAGTGATTCCATATTTTTTGGCTATGCTATATAAACTATCGCCACTTTTGACAACATACTCTATATCGTTAGTTGATGGTGGAATAGTATTATCTGGTTCCTCTGTTCTTCCTGGGATTATTAAAGTATCACCTATTTGTAATACTGTACTTCCTAAATTATTAGCTGAGATTAATTCATCAACCGTTACCCCAAACTGATTAGCAATTTTCCATAAACTATCTCCAGCTCTAACTGTATATGTCATACCGTTATTAACTGGTGGCATAGTTGAATTATTAGTTGGAATTAATAATTGCTGTCCTATTGATAATAAAGTTGATGGTAATTGGTTAAAACTAATAATATCATTTACATCTACATCATATTGATTGGCAATTTTATATAAAGTATCCCCTGATACCCTTTTTATGTAGTATTTTTAAATGTAAATATAATATCTATCCTCTTATCTTGATAGATATAGATTTTTTCAACTAAATTTATTATTAATTCTCTAGTTGGATTATCTAAAAATAAAAATTCATTAATATATTTTTCTATCATTTTATTGTCTATTTTATTTGTTTCTAAATTCTCATTTTTAAGATTATCAATACTCCTTTTATTATCATCTATTTCTTTTTTTATATTTTCACTTACTCTTAAATATTGTGATTCGTCGATAATACCTTTTAACCTATCCATATATGTTTTATCTAAATTTTCAGTTAGTTTATTATTTGTAATTTCTAGACTTTCAATTTGCTTTTTGAGTTTTAAAGTATTGTCTTCAAATTTTATATTTCCTATAGAATCTATTATTTTGTTTTTATCAAGATATTTATGACAAACATTCTTAATATTATCTAAAATTACTTTTTCTAGTCTTTCATAGTTATTCGTATGTGTTGTACAAACATGGTATTTTGAATATGTTCTATAATAATCACAAGTAGTATAACTTCTTCCTGTTTTATTTTGATATCTTATGGTTATTCGATGTTTACAATCTCCACAATATAAAAGGCCATCTAATAAATAAAATCTTTTCTTCTCTGGTCTTTTTACATTTTTAGGAAGTAATGTTTGAACATAGTTAAAAGTTTCTCTATCAATAATTGCTTCATGAATATTTTGGACAATAATATAGTCTTTAGGATTGTTTTTAACAATCTTTTTAAGTTTATAATTAATCTTTTTAGTTTTTCCTTGAACTGAATCCCCTACATAGATTTGATTAGTTAGAATTGCTTTTATTGTTGTATCAACCCATACGCCTTGTTCTTGTGAAATGCATTTACTACTACATTTTGTATTCCAAACATAATTATAATAAGATGCTGGTGTTTTTATCTTCCTTTTGGTAAGTTCTTGTGCTATAAAGTGATATGTTCTCCCTTGAAATGCTAAATCAAAAATTAACTTAACAGTCTCTGCTTGTTCTTCGTTTATTATTAGATGATTTTTATTATTTGGATCTTTCATATAGCCAAAAGGGCATCTACCTGATACATATAAACCATCTTTCATTCTTGAATGTAGACTAGTTTTAACTTTTTTAGAGATATCTTTAGCATACATATCATTCATTATGGCTTTAAAAGGTGCTATATCATTAT
>CANQDV010000015.1 GCA_947593955.1 uncultured Bacilli bacterium
TATTGTTATATTTTCAAATTTATTATAACACTGGTCTTTCTTTTTTTGTGTCCTCCCCCAAATAATTTTACACTATCGAATATGAATAAAACTTGATTTTTTTGCTTAAAATATATTATAATGTAATTGTAATTACATTTTGAAGTTGTCTTTACCCGTTGGGTGATAGGCAACTTCATTTTTTTGTAATATTTTGCTTTTCTGCATAATAAAAGCACTCTATTTATTTTCTTAATACTTTTCCAATGGGTTATAAATGTTTTGATTAGTAGTTATATCAATCTTTTCTAATAATATTGACAGCAAATTGATGCAAACACCAACCTCATAATATTTATAGTTCCTAATCCGAGATTATTGTTTTCGAATATCTTAAGTTAACAGAATACTAAAACGCAATCAACATTGGATAGCAATTATTGAAAGGTTTTCAAATACTATAAATTAACAGAATACTAAAACAATAACTCTGTTGTTATTATATCACAACTCATTTTCAAATACCTTAAGTTAACGGAATACTAAAACTAGACTCTAAACTTTCTTCAAAGGTTAATAGTTTTCAAATACCATAAATTAACAGAATACTAAAACAACACCTGACTCATTCAAGTTAGAACCTAAGTTTTCAAATACCATAAATTAACAGAATACTAAAACGTTTCTTTTTTTTACATTTTTCATTAAAAGTTTTCAAATACCATAAATTAACAGAATACTAAAACATATATTAATACATTTTTTTCTTTGCAATCGTTTTCAAATACCATAAATTAACAGAATACTAAAACAGGAAGATATATTTTACTCATAATCACTCCGTTTTCAAATACCATAAATTAACAGAATACTAAAACCTACCAACAGCATAAGCAGAAGTAGAAGTTGTTTTCAAATACCATAAATTAACAGAATACTAAAACCTCTAGTGAAATAGTAATCTCTAATTTCCTGTTTTCAAATACCATAAATTAACAGAATACTAAAACTGGCATACTATCATTCAAAGTTGCAGCATTGTTTTCAAATACCATAAATTAACAGAATACTAAAACACAATACAATACAACATTTATAAAAGAAATGTTTTCAAATACCATAAATTAACAGAATACTAAAACTGCCTGTTGCATATTCAAGAAAAACTAAAAGTTTTCAAATACCATAAATTAACAGAATACTAAAACATGATAGTCATGGTATATTTGACGGAGTAGTTTTCAAATACCATAAATTAACAGAATACTAAAACCACTAGAAGATAAAGTATAGACACCAATACGTTTTCAAATACCATAAATTAACAGAATACTAAAACCTTCTAATATATTATATCCAAACTCTCTTAGTTTTCAAATACCATAAATTAACAGAATACTAAAACCTTTATGGTTTATACATTTATAATTATTTTGTTTTCAAATACCATAAATTAACAGAATACTAAAACATAACATAAAACAACAAAGATTCATTATTAGTTTTCAAATACCATAAATTAACAGAATACTAAAACATAATAGGAAAATAGTTATAAAAACTAGGTGTTTTCAAATACCATAAATTAACAGAATACTAAAACAAGGAATGAATTATTAGTACCAATACCAACGTTTTCAAATACCATAAATTAACAGAATACTAAAACCTCAAAATAATTATATTATTATTTTAAAACTAATTCAATAAATTTAACTAATTACTTGTTAAAAAAGAATAAAAGTGACTATTTACTTGTTTATTAGTAATTTTTAAATCATATTTAAATTCGAGTATATCATTTAAAATTTTTATAATACTAATCTCCTCAATATTAGGAATATTAACATCATTTATAGCTACATAATTACCTATATATTCTATATTATTTAAAATTGCATTTGTTACCTTATCGTTAAGAACATCGTTACTAATAAAAATTGGATAATATTCATTTATTTTTTTTATATAATCATCAATATTTTCTAAATAAACAGTACTGTTATTGACATTAGTTATAACTGTTTTTCTCATATTATTATCTTGGCTTATAATAAATTTATTGTTAGTAAAAATGTATATATAAATATTACTATATTTTGCTAAATCTTTTAATAAATTATAAACTTTAATAATTTGAGTATCTGTAAACTTATTATCTATATTATTAACGATTAAAATAATATTGCCATCATTATTGTTTAATTTCAAATATTCATCAATTATATTTATCATAATTATAATTTGATCATAAAAAGTCAAAAAATTTAAGGGAATGCTATTTTGATTTTTCTTTAATTCTAATTGTAAAATATCATCTAAAATAATTTTTGATGTTAAATCAGTCAATGATATTTCTAACTTTAATTCATTACCTATTTCATTTTGAAACAAATTAGTATTTCTTAATTTTTCTTCAATTTGCTCAAAAATAGAACTAACAAGTAACCATAAATCTGATTTTTCATAATAACAATTTAAATAATTATTTATTATATCTCTAACTAAACTGTTTTTACTTTTTTTTATTTCATCTTCTAAATTAATATTAGAAATATCTAAATTTATTAATCTATATTCTTTTTTACTAACCAATAAATCTCTTTCATATAGTTTTAAATTATCCCCATTGTATTCAATATCATCATTACTCTCCTTTAATGTGCCAAAATACATGTTAAGAGCCATAATAATGTTATTTTGAAAATCATAATCATTCCCAGCAATAATATTTATATTATTACTAGGTAATTCAAAATCCATGATATTATTAAATTTTTTGATTATTATACTATCACCCCTAATCAAAAATAATAAATTTTTTATTACCGATCTTTTCATCTTGCTTAGAACTGCTTCCACTTATAATTGTCATACTTTCATATTGTTTTTCTGTTAAAATCAAAGTTCTTATAAATCCTTGTGGCGGTTTATGCTTTATAATTTTATTGACTTGTAAATCTGCTGAATCTTTATTAGTACATATTTTTACATAAATTGAAAATTGTAACATAAAATAACCGTTCTTAATTAAAAATTTTCTAAAATTATTATAATTTCTTATGTCATTTGATGTATTGGTAGGTAAATCAAACATAACAATTAATCTCATAAATCTATAATTCATATTCCTTAAAAGTTTCAATTTTGGGAAATATTAAATTGCTAAGATCTCCTGTATCAGTAAAATTAATAATTCCTTCTATATATTTTTGAAGAGCATTTGTTAAACTTTGATTACTATTACCTATTTCAATGTTTCCATTTAAAAGATTGATTAATTGCATCCTGTCATCTCTAGATAAAAAATCCTTATCTTGCATATTTTTATAACACCACATATCGACAATTGGTCTAAATACCTCTATAAAATCATCAGCCAAATTATAATTATTAAATTCATTTTTATGGTGAATACCAATATTGGGTATTAAGCCTGCTGCTACTATTATTCTACATATATTTGCCCTTAATATCGTGTATCCATAGTTCATAGCTCCATTAATAGCATCATCATTAAAACGAGTAAAATTTTTACCAAACAATGCTCCAAAATAAATTTTAGCAGCATGTCCTTCTCTATTGGTACTGTCACCATTATCAATTAAATTTTCATAATCCTTTAATTTATTAATAACTTCTTTATCCTTATTAAAAATCTCTAACACTTTTCTTTGATTTTTAATTTTATTTTCAACGATGGTATCCCAAATAAAATCTTTTATCTGATTGCTCCAATTAATTTGATTTAAAATAACTTTGGTTCCCCTACTGTGTTGCTGATATGGCAACATAATTCCCATAGGCATCATTTTATCATCACATACCATAAAATTTACTTTATATTCCATTAATTTACAAATTAATTTAGTTGTTAATAAACACTTATTATTTTCTAACATTAATGTGTCAATATCTTCAATAGGTAATTTATATTCGTCACTATTATTCTCAATTATTAAATTATCTAACTTTAATGATAATTTTTCGCTTTCTTTTATATATATAATTCTATACATACCAAAAAAAAGAGAGATTCAAAAAGAATCTCGATTTCGGGATAAACCCTTATTTTAGTAAGTCTGTTAACTTACGGTATTTGGTGAACCGTCGTTCACAATATCAGTATATAATACTATCGATTAGTTGTCAACTCTTTTTGTTTACTATTATAAACATGACCTAAAATATCAGTATAGTATTTCTTTATATTGGTAACATCCTTACCAATTGTTACCCTCTTCCTTTCACCACTATTTCTTTGACGTTCTACATAATTACATTCTATTACATTTCGGTCATCAGAATTAACGCTTAAAAATACATATTTAAAGGTTTGATCATTAGTAGTTATTTCAAATACATCACCTTTGTATAGAGAAAAGCAAAAGATATCAGACGGAGTAATGTGTTTTTTAATTTTTTCTTCCTCTACTTTATTATTATCCAATATATATCCATTCTTGGTATATTTAAACATAATTCCTGTAATAGAAATAAACTTATAGTTTCCATTAATATCTTGATATACGTCCATACGATATGAGTTAATTGACAACAAGAAAACATTTCTTTTAGAATTAGGATATTTATGAGCTATTGACAAATGATTACCTAACTTCCTATCAATATATTTAACAGATGTAATATATGGTCCGTTGCCATTTTTAGAATATCTACGGATTTTACCATGTTCTTTATAATATTCAGAGAAAGGATTCTTACTATTTGGATAATTATCAACTATTCTTTTTAATTCATTAAAAGTATGATGTTCTTTATCACCGTAATACAACAATAATTTTTCAGGGTTTTCTATGATAGCCTTTTTCAACCTTTCTCCATCAGAATCATATATATTAGAATATTTACTAATTTGATATTCTTCACCATCAATCAGTCTTGAAGAATAAATAGTTTGATTTGAAATACCACGATTTACTTTAGTATCTATTTTATGAGATATTCTTGGTTCTAAATCTTTTAAATCTCTTATAAAATGTGGAAATGGTTCACTATAAACTATTTTATCATACTCATCATTGTCATACATCATTAGAAATTCTTTATCAAAAGAATTATTTCCAATCTCCTTAATAACGTTATAGAAAGAATTATTTTTATAGAATCTATTATAGTCACTAGCTGCAATTATTAAAGCATCTACTACATGATGTTTATAATATAGTCTATCTTTTGGTAAATTCCATTTTTCTCTTATATGATGCGTATATGCACCTTTAACAGTAAATATACTTGTTTTTATTTTATTAGCAACCATATAATCTTGAAGAATATTTAATACTAACTTTGTAGAATATCTAGTATCAACTAAATTTCTATTGATAAATCCCTGACGAACTTCATATTTATTAATATCTTTATCAAAAAGTAAAAGTTCTTTTTTCTTGTTACTTATTAATCCCCTTTCAAATAAGTTATTGACATTATTTTTATATTCATCATAACTAATACTTGCTTTACCACTAGCAAAATATCTAGATGATATTTTATTTCCTTTATTTTGATTTTCACTACTATAACATAGAACTTTATTATTGTAACCATCATCAAATGAAATTGATTTAGGAATAATATGATCAACTTGGAATAAGTCATGTCTATTAATCAAATCATCAATAGATATTGCTTTATTAGAATAAATACATCTACCATCTTGTTCACGCCATAATCTTAACATTAATAACAATTGTCCTGGAATAGATTCTAAAGTATATCCAAATGGACTAGCTAAAAGTGCTGCTTCTTTTTTACTTTCGATGTTTCTTTTTTGTTCTTTCATTATTTCTTTGGGATCAACAGAAATTTCTCTAGCCATTTCAATAATAATTTTATCCATCTCACCATATTGCTTTCTAATAGCGTTAACTATATTAATTGCTTGTCTAATGCTTCGTCTTGCAATAGGATTAAATATTTCATCATCTATAAAATCAGTAGGAATATTAGTCATACCTTGATATATCTTATAATTATTTTCAATCAATTTATGATCCAAAAATAAAGTATGCTGTTCTTTAGAAGTATGCCACAAATCATCCATAATTTCATTCATTGCTTCATAAGATAAAGAATGCCAACCATTAAATTTACTTTTATCCATATTACAAATAGCTTCAATAATTTCTTTACCTAAATAACCAACCTTTTTATTTAAAGCATCTCGAATTCTTGATTTTTCTGTTTCTAAAGTTAAAATATAACTTATTTCATTATAAGTTGAAATATCAATAATATCTTTATTAATATTCTTTTTTTCTAATTGATTAAAAAAGTTTTTATATATTTCAAATTTACTAAAAAGTGGTTTTCCATGTTCGTCTATTCTATATCCTTCTATTAAAATATCTTCTTGATTCGTAATTTTAGAAATTATTTTTATTACATTAGGACTCTTAGATTTTAATATTTCATCATATATTTGTTTTTTTTCAATATAAGTCAACTTTTCATTATTGACAGTTATATTATTCATATCATTTAAAAAATTAAATAATTGAGCCTCATATGAAGCTTTAGGAGCTCTTAATTTATCTTGAAAAATAGAACATTTCCCAATTAATATTTCAAATAAATTATCTAGGGTCTGACCATTTAATTTAAAGCGTCCATAATCTGTTCTTGATTTTTCACTACCAGGACCTTCTGAATATTCACGTTTAGCTTTAATAATATTAGATAATTGTTCAATTAACTCTTCATCAATTTCATCATAATATTCTGCTTGACACTTTAATATAGCATTTAATTCTTCAATGTACCTTCTCGTTTCAAAAACGTTTTCATTACCTCTTACTTCACCATTTTTCTTTAATCTTTCTAATTGAATTTCACATATATATTTATCTTTTGACAATAATAAATTATTCTTTATTGTCTCACTATTAATATCTGCATCATCTTTGTCTTCTAAATCTTCCAAGTAACTTATACCACGTCTTTTAGCCAAATGCATAATCGCAATATATAACTCTTCCCTAGATAATTTTTCTTTCAAACCTTTAACTCTTAATTCATAGGGATTAGTTTGACAATATTTCTTATAATCAGGTCTAATTATATTAATGTTTTCTAGAACTTTATCAACTCTTTCTAGACGATGTTTTTTCCTACGTAATAATCTTTTACTACCTCTTAACGTTCTTCGCATTAAATTATCTTCTTTATCGGCCTGAGGGAATATTCTTGCCGCACAGTCTACAATTTTACCACTTTCTTCATCAATTATTCCCCATCCTACTGATGATACACCAATATCCAATCCTAATACTAATTTTGACATTTATACCTCCTATTACAAAAAAGAACAGTATAAATCAATTAAGTCCATACTGCTCCTAATTACTTTCATTATAACATAGGTATAATAGTAATTACAATTATAAATAATTTATCTTAACTATTTCTTTACTTTTATTCTCAAGATAATAATCATAAAATTTTTCTTAATCTTTAACTAAGATTATAAAAATAGTATCACTAAATCTCACAAACAATCCCATAATTTACTCCTACAATAAATACCAAAGTTTGGTATCATCTTTTCTAACTTCTTTAATAATTCCTCCACCAATACATTTTTCATCCAAATAAAATACACAAGACTGCCCTGGTGTTACCGCTTTAATATTATCATATTTGACTAATATCTCATTTTCTAAATATTGCAACTCAACCGGATAGTCTTTCGCACGATATCGAAATTTAGCTGTACACTTTGTTGGTCTTAATTCACAATTAAAATTGACATTATCAATAATGCAACTATTAGAATATAAATATTTATTATCCTCTCCTAAAGCTACATACAAAATATTTTTATATAAATCTTTCCCTACTACAAATAATCTATTATCATTACCGCCAATATCAAGACCTCTTCTTTGACCAATAGTATAATACATTAAACCAATATGTTCACCTATTACTTCATTAGTATCTATATTAACAATTTTACCTTTTTGATTAGGTAAATAATTCTTTAAAAATTCTTTAAAATTACGTTCTCCTATAAAACATATACCTGTAGAATCCTTTTTAGTAGCAGTTATTAAACCATATTGTTTAGCTATTTCTCTTACTTTATCTTTTTCAATATCTCCTAAAGGAAATATAACGTTTTTTAATTGTTCAGCACTTAATTGAGATAAGAAATATGTCTGATCTTTGTTACTATCTTTACTTCTACATAAATAGCCATCTTTCATTTTAGCATAATGTCCTGTTGCAATATAATCAGCACCTAACTTTATAGCTTCTTTTATAAAGCAATCAAATTTAATATATTTATTACACATAATATCAGGATTAGGTGTTCTACCCTTTTTTAACTCATCTAGAAAATAAGTAAATACATAATCCCAATACTCTTTAACAAAATCTACTCTATAAAGAGGAATTCCTATTTTTTTACATACTTCTAAGGCATCATTATAATCTTGTTCTTGAGGACAAATATTATTATTTAAATTGGGGTTTCCTAAATAATCATTATTTACCGTACTATCCCAATTTCTCATAAATAACCCTATAACATCATATCCTTGCTCTTTCAACAATATAGCAGCAACAGAAGAATCTACGCCACCACTCATGCCTATTACAACCTTTTTACTCATATACTTCACCACGAAGTTATTATATATTATTTTTTTCTAAAAGTAAAACTAAATAATCATAGTAAATAACCGTATTAAATAAGTAGATATAAATGTTTCAAACAAAGATAACAATATAGCAACCACGAAAGCAAAAAATAGTATTTTTAAATATTTATGCATTGCTATTTTAAAATTAATATTTTGTTTCAAAAATAAATATTTAAATAATTTTATACAAAAAGAACAAGCATAAAAACCTATTAAAATCAATAATACCATAAATATTAATTGATGTGGGCAAATATATAAAAAGGCTCCCAGTATACCTTTTACACCATAAGTAGCAATTATAGAAGATATAGAAAAGCCCAAAATAAATCCTTTAATAAAAATTAATATCAATATAAAAGGAAATCCAATAATAGATATTCCTAATAACCAAATTAGTAATAAATATCCCAAATTGGTGACAATCGAATTTATTAATGATCCTACATAATTAATATTATTTCCCATTTTAATATTATTAAAAAAAGTTGATAATTCTTCTTTTACTATCATAGTATCATTCTTCGATAATGCAAATAGAAAAAGTGCTCCTGCTAATATACTTATTAAAACCAATAATATGAATAAACTATAAACTTTTTTCTGACGAATTATATGATTCTTTGCTCTTTTAATTCCTAAATTCATTTTAGTCACCCATTAAATAATATTTAGGAATAAATTTTTTATGATTATTTTATTTGGTATTTTAATAAATAAATGATATAATTAAACAAGAGGTGTTAGTATGAATAAAAAAATAGTTAAAGTTGTTGCAGTATTTCTATTAATAATTATGATTTTATCTTTTGTAGCGAGCATTGTTATATATATATAAGGAATCTAAAGAGTTCTTTTTTTTTGCCTTTTTGTTATATATTTTTTAAATGTTCATATATTTGTTATATGAATAAAGAAAAATTTATAAAGTCGACAATTATATTAATGATAGGTGGTCTAATTACAAAAATATTAGGGATGATTATTAAAATAGTTATGACTAGAATTGTAGGAATAGAGGGAATTGGATTATATATGCTTATCTTCCCTACTTTTTCTCTTTTTATGACTTTATCACAATTAGGTTTTCCTGTTGCAATTAGTAAATTAGTATCAGAAGATAAACATAATAATAAAAATATTATTTTTTCTATCATTCCTTTTTCATTAATTTTAAATATTATCTTGATGCTAATAATTATTTTTTTAGCACCTATTTTATCCAATCAATTATTAAAAGATTCAAGATGCTATTATCCCATTTTAGCAATAGGATTAGTTTTACCATTTGATAGTTTATCAAGTATTTTACGAGGTTATTTTTTTGGTAAACAAAAAATGTTTCCGCACGTGTTATCTAATATTACAGAACAAATAGTACGACTTATTTTAATAGTAATAACTATACCTACTCTATTAGATAAAAACATCGTTTATGCTGTATCAGGTTTAATTCTAGTTAATATTATAAGTGAATTAATGTCATCTTTAGTTTTATTTATCTTTCTACCAAAAAAATTCAAATTGAAAAAAAAGGATATTAAACCCGATCCTTTTAATTTAAAAGCTATATTAAATATATCACTCCCTACCACTGGTGGAAGGATAATTGGATCTATTGGTTATTTCATCGAACCAATTATATTAACATTTGTTTTACTAAAAGTTGGTTATACCAATGAATTTATAGTAAGAGAATATGGCATTATTAATGGATATGTTATGCCATTATTACTATTACCTTCTTTTTTTACTAATGCCATATCACAAGCCTTATTGCCGGTTGTTAGTAAAGCCTTTGCTATAAACAATAAGAAATATATTATAAGGAAAATAAAACAAGCTATTATGTTTTCTCTATTAATTGGTATACCCGCAACTATTATCTTTGAAATAATTCCTCAAATACCTCTTAAATTAATTTATAATACTACAGAAGGAATTAATTATATACGATTTTTAGCACCAATTTGTTTAATCCAATACATTCAGTCACCTTTAGCAACTAGTTTAGATGCTGTAGGTAAAAGTAAAATAAACATGAATACGACACTAATTGGGATGAGCATAAGAACTATATCCTTGTTAACATTTTCAGCCTTTAGAATAGGAATCTGGGGCCTTATAATAGGTATTAGCATTAGTTGTATTTATATAACTTATTATAATTATAAAAAAATAAGAGAACTACTAGTTAATTAGTTCTTCTCTTTAAAGTTTTTAAATATTCTTTATCTATAATACTAACCCTATTAGATTCAATTATTTTCTGAATAGCTTTATTATAAGTAAAAGTATCAAGATTACTACAAGATAAATATTTTAGTGTTTTATCTCTATATTTAATAAAGCATATACTAATTAACCATGCCTTCGCCATATTAGTATAATAATAGTCTGACAAATTATTATCAACTATATTTAAAACTTCATCAATATATTTATCTTTTAAATAGTAATTTAATAATATAATATAACCACATCTTGAAATAAACACTTTATTTTCTTTAATCATATCTATTGACTTACTAAAATATTTTTCATCTTTACCTAATTGTTTCATATGTGATAAACATATATCACAAGAAGCCCAATTATCAATCTTTTTGATAAATTTTTTAAAATAATCATCAAACAATTTTTTATCTTTTATTTGAGCTATTACTAACCCCTCTAATATGTTTTCTTCATAATATTTATTTTTTAAAATAGTAAAAAAAGGAATATAACTGTTTTTAAATTCCTTAGCTATCTTAATTAATATTGGTATTCTTATTCCTATCATTTCAGATTTAGTATTAATAATTTTTTTATTAAATTCTAAGTATTTATTATCTTGATATTGGAAAAGGAATTCAATTAGTTCATCATAATTATTAAATGTCATAATTTTCCTATTATGAGCAAGATGCAACTTGGGAATAAGAAGCAGTTGCTGTTAAATTAGTAGTTGTAGATCCTTCGCTTAAGTAAGTTACTTTAATTTGAAAAGAACCAGTCCCCCCAGCTTTTATACAAGTTCCGTTTTGACCAACAGCAGTAATTGTTGATGTTGCACCAGTAATTGAAATTGTTGGAACACCAGCATGTAATGTACCATTATTAGCTGTCTTAAATGTACAAGTAATTACATCGCCCGGTAAAACCATACTAGCAGATATAGTTCCAATTGAAGTTGTTCCATTACTTACAGGCGTACAAGTGGCTGTTGGAGGATTAACTGTGTCAGTTGAAGTTGTTGCAGAGCACGAACAACTAGTAATTATAGGCGTTTTCCAAACAGAACTTATAGAACCAGACCCATTAACTGTCAATGTCGTTGAAAAAGCGGCATAGGCAGCAGCCATAATAACAACGGCAATAATTAGTGAAATAATAATCATACTATTTTTTTTCATTTAAACCTCCTTACAATTAGACTTGTTTCCAAGGTACAGAACAAGTTATTGTACCCGAAGTAGAACTTGGCTGACTTGTAGTAAGAGTATCATATGCTATCTTAATTTTAAAAGTAGTAGTGCCATTTTTAGCAACTATAGTTGATTTATTAATAGTCTGATCAATAGTTGCAATAAATGGACTGGACATGGAAGTACAAGATAAGGCAGCCGATGAAGTTATTCTAAAATTACTACAATTTTTAACTGTAAAAGTACAAGTACCACTATCACCTGGTTGATGTAATGTTGCAGTCATAGTATTAGCAGTCGCATTACATGTTGCCGATGGAGCTGCAGCACCAGTTAAACCAGTGGTCGTTGAACAACTGCAAGTATAACTAACACAAATTCCACCACCTGGAGTCGCACTAACATTTACTTTTAAACTAGAACTTAATGCTGCATATACAATTGTCATCATTGCAACAGCTATACACATAGTCATTATTATAATTGTTTTCTTATTATTCATAAACTTAACCTCCTAATTGGTTAAAAATTAATGATGCGTCAAGCTTACACGAAGTGGGATCAACTTGTGAGTCATATCTAAAATTAATATAAATACCTCCCGTTTCATTAGGATTTAAAGTTAAAGGAGAAGACCATTGTGTTTTAGTTTTGGCAATAGTGACACTAGTGGAATTAGAAGAATTATTAGCCCAACCATATATCCAAACCGTAGCATTTGGACAATCAGTCGAAGTTGAAGATGATTTATAAAAAGCAGCATCTATATTAACCTTGGCCTTAAGCGTACCGCTGTTTTTGAAAGCAACAGTACATAATGTATCACTTTTATTACTAAAATCGACGGCTACATTAAATGTAGTGCCACTCATTGTAATCGTAGTGTCTTGATTACAATAATAATTAGTAATGTCAATCTTCCAAGTAGTATCAATATTACCTGTTCCATTAATCTTTAAAGTGGTTGATAAAGCGGCATAGCCTATTCCTAAAGAGCAAGCAGCAAATACTAAAAATAAAATAATTAACTTTTTACCTTTCATAATATTCTCCCTTCTATGTAGTTTGTGAATATGGAAAAGTACATGTAACACTACCACTTAAGGATTGATTCAACCCATAATAATTAATAATTTCTATTGTAATAGCGCTAGATAAAGTAGCCCCCGGGGCAATTGTATTTGCGTTTGTTGTATATTTATAATAAAAATTTTTCCCACTTTCATAATTTGTACCTATATCCCCTGAAACTGAACACGAAGGAGTTCCAACTTTTACAGTTATATTACCACTATTCTTTATTGAATATGTGCATTTAGCAGAAGAGCCCACGCCTTTTCCAGTAAAATTTGCCGCACATGTAGCTTTAGTTGAAGTATTACTTCCTGATGGTGTACAAGTTGCAGATACTCCGCCAGCTCCACCAGTACCTGAACAATTAGTAAGAACTACATATGCACTTCCAGCAACACCAGTAGTTGTTGCATTAATTGTGTATGTATTAACAAATGCCGCATAAGATACACCTATAATTGCTATAGATACACAAATTGTTATCATTAATACTGTTCTTTTACTTATCATAAACATAGCATTGACCTCACTCTACCTATATTATTATCATTTTATACTAATATTATTATACTGCTTTCTAATCCTAAAGGTCAATATTATCAATAATTTTTTTGTAAACTAGACATTTTTTAAAACAATTATTTAATCACTTCACCAATACAATAAGGATAATCTATTTCTTTTATTTTAACTGTAACAAAAGTATTGTGCTTTAATACTTGATTTATTTTAACTTGTAAATAATTAGTTGTATGCCCTATACTATAATCATTTTTAACTACTTCAATAAGTACTTCCACTTCTCTATTTAAAAATTTATTCATATAATCTATTTCCATTTTTCTTGATAACTGCAATAGAGTTTTAGTCCTATTTTTCTTGACATTATCATCGATTTGTTCCATTTGACTAGATGGTGTTTTCTCTCTTTTAGAATATGGAAAAACATGTAATTTAGAAAAGCCTATTTCCTTTAAATCATTAATACTATTATTAAAAGTTTCATCATCTTCATAAGGATGCCCTACTATTATATCTGTCGTAATAGAAATATCTTTTTTGATACTTTTAATATATTTAATTTTATCTTTAAAGTATTTTAAATCATATTTTCTATTCATTTTTGCTAATACTTTATCACTAGCGGCTTGAATAGGAATATGTAAGTGATTAACAATTATGTCACTTTTAGCAATTAAATCTAATATTTCGTCATTTAATTCCGTAATTTCAATAGAAGAAATTCTCAAACGTTTTAATCCTTGTATTTTGATTAATTCCTTCAATAAATTACATAAATTAGTATTTATATCCACTCCATAATTACCAGTATGAATACCAGTTAAGACAATTTCATAAAAACCATTATTTATTAAATCTTTTACTTCGTCTATAACTGTATTGAAATTTTTGGAACGACATTTTCCTCTTACATAAGGAATTATGCAATAACTACAAAAATTTTCACATCCATCTTGAATTTTTACGAATGCTCTTGTCCTAGAGCTAAAATTATCTATATACATATCTTCAAAGGTACTATCTAATTCTTTAACCATATTAATAGTTTCTTTATTAATAGTTTCTTTTTCTTTTTGATATTTATCGATAATCTCGACAATTTTACTTTTATCTTTATTACCTAATAATATATCAGCATTATCAATTGTCTTATCTTTATTCGCTTGAATGAAACACCCCATTGCTATCACAATAGCATTAGGATTTCTTCTTTTAGCTTGATTAATCATCTTCCTACTCTTAGCATCACTAGCATTAGTAACACTACAAGTATTGATTATATAGATATCGCATATATCATTGAAATCTTTTATTTCATAATTATTTTTTCTTAAAACATTAGTAATATATTCACTTTCATAAGTATTTACTTTACATCCTAATGTACATATTCCTACTCTCATACTGCACCTCTAAATAAATAAAAAGCTATAATTAGGTATTATAGCATATATTTTAATTATTCTAAATTTTTTCTTAATTCTTTTAAGGCATTTAAAAATTCATTAGTTTTTTTAATTTCTTCGTTAAGTTTATCTAAATTAGCTGTCTGTTCTAAAGCAATAGATGATGAATTGGTTTCTAATCCATATACTGGTGATATCACTGGAGTTGTTTTAAAATATTTATCTTCATATACTTCTTCCATTGTTTTAACGTTTTCTTGTTCTTTATTAACAACTGGCTCTTCATTAATAGTATCGACATTTTTATATAAATCTTCTAACTCTTTTAAAGATATTGGTTCATTTCCATCATCTTCATATGTTTCTATTTCTTCATCAGTAATGTTTTGCATAGCATTATGTAATTCATCTACACTAATAATAGCTTTTTCTTCTTGTTTACTTTCAAATTCATTAACTTGTTCTTCCATTTTTAAAGGTTCTGGTTCACTTACAGTTGCAATATTATCATTAGTAGTATTTAAATTTTGCTCTTGTTCTTCCTGCGTAGGTGTTTCTATTGTATTTTCTAATAAATTTTCTTGATCTACTTTAGCAAGTTCTTCTTTTAATGTTTGTAGTTCAATTAAAGCTTTCGTTTTTTCTAATTCTTTATCTTCTTCAACATATTTTATTTCTTCTATTTCAGCTGTTTTATCGAGATTTTTTGTTACTTTATCGACATCTAATTCTTCTAATATTTTCTCGTTAGCTACCATTCCTAGTTCGCCAGTATCTTCCATATTAGCTTGTCTATACTGTTCATCATCTTCTTCATCGTATTGAATATCTTCATCTATTTCATTTTCTTCATTTCTTTTATTTCTTATATCAATTACAATAATTGCCATTAGTAAAATAAATATTAATAATATTAATACAATTACAATAGTTAATTCATTTATTGATAAAAATTCTATAAAATCTGACATGTCTTCACCTCATAAAGATATAATTTATTATACTTAATACAAAAGTGGATGCCGTTTCTGTCCTTAATACTCTACTTCCTAAAGAAGTAGAGATAAAGTCATTATTTTTTAACTTTTGTTCTTCTTGATCAGTAAATCCACCTTCTGGTCCTATTACAAATAATATTCTATCACTTTGCTTAATATTTGATAAGACTGTTTTTATGTTTTTTGACGTCTCATTGACACTACATAAAATCTTTAAATCATACTTTTCTTTAACTAAATCATCTATAGAAAGAATATTAGTAACTATTGGTATATCCAGTCTTTTAGACTGTTCACTAGCTTCTTTTACTACTTTTCTCCAACGCTCTATTTTTTTATTCTCTTTACCATTTAACTTTACAATACTATTAGTTACATCTAAAGGAATAAAACAACTTGCTCCCAGTTCTGTTCCTTTTTGTAAAATATAATCCATTTTTTGTTCTTTTACTAGACTTTGAGCAATAGTAACAAAATAGCTGTTTATATTTTCGTCTACTATTTTGATAACTTGGGCTTTAACTAAACCACTCAAATTAATAATATTAGCAATATATAATGTATTATCATAAACAATCTCTATATTAGTTCCAATATTATAACGCATTACTTTAGTTATATGATAACTATCTTCACTAGATAATGTAAAAATATCATTTTCTTTTTCTTTACAAAAATATCTTTGCATTAATCCTCCTTTGTAATAAAACGATAAACTTCGGCAATTGTTTCATCAAAATTATCATAATTAACATTAAACCAATTCATAGAAAACTGATTATTAAAGAAAGTATATTGTCTTTTAGCATAATGTCTAGAATCTTTTTTAATTAATTCAATAGCATCTTCTAATGTTATTTTACCATCAAAATATTCCCAAAGTTCTTTATATCCAATACAAGTATCAACTGCTTTACTTTTTACATTATTATCATATAAATTTCTAGCTTCTTCAATAAGTCCATCCTGAACCATTCTATCTACTCTTTCATTAATTCTTTTATATAAATTATCACGAGAAGTAGTAAGACCAATCATTTTAAAATCATATACTTTTTCATTACCATTATTAGTACTAATGGAATTATTATATAATTTAGTAAGATATCTTTCTAATCTTTTTCTATTATTGATATGAATATTAATAGAAGGTTCTATCTTTTTTATTTCATTTAATAATTCTTCATTACTTTTATTAGAAAAATCATAAGTTTTAGTTTCTTTATTAAATTGATAATTATATAAACTAGCTTTTATATATAAACCAGTACCTCCTACTATAATTATATTTTTTCCTTTGTCTTTAATTTCTTTTATTTTGTTACGACAATCTTTTTGATAATCAAAAACAGTATATAAACTATTTTTATCGACGAAATCTATTAAATGATGAGGAATATTCTCCATTTCCTCTTTAGTTATTTTGGCTGTAGCTATATTCAACTCTTTATATACTTGCATAGCATCACCATTAATAATTTCAGCATTTAATTTTTTAGCTAATTCAATCGATAATTTAGTTTTTCCTACTCCTGTAGGACCTACTATAACTACAATCATATTTTACCTCTTTTTGTTTCTTGAATTATACTTTAACATATAAATCTTATAATCATTACTACAATTATCATCTATTTTATCAGTTTCTATTTCTCTTTTTTGTAAAAGCATATTTAGATTATTATAATATTTAATTATTTCTTTATATCTTTTATCATGTTTAGGATAAGATATTCCTACCGCAAAAGAACCATTTTCTAAAACTTGATTAATTCTTGTTAAAGTATCACTATATATTCCATTGCATATATAACAAAAATTCCCTTTTTGACTATTTTTATCTGTATTAAATAACCCTATAGGAATTGTATATTCTTTAGCAAAACGCATAATTATTTCATTATTAAAATAATTAGAAACACAATATTCTTTACTAACAGCAGATTCTATAATGATATCATCGCTATTAATAAAGTTCCCTTCTATAACTTTTTCAGCAAATAAACTATTTCTTTTATCTAAAGTATTTAGCCATACACTATATCTATATAAATTCACAAATCTTTTATTAATTAGATAATCATAATATAGTTTAACATCATTGTGTTCTTCTTCAAAAAAGCGTTTTAAACAATAGTCTGTCATATCAAATCCCCCTAGCTGTATACTATCACACATTAAAAAAAAGTACAAGAAAAGTACTTTTAATTCATAGCTCTTTTGAATAATTTTTCAAGTTCATAATTGGAATAAGTTATAATGGTTGGTCTACCATGAGGACAAGTAAAAGGATTTTCTGTTTTTCTTAAGGTGTCTAACAAATATTCCATTGTTTCTAGAGAAATATGATCATTAGCTTTAATACTCATTTTACATGCTAAAGTAATAGCTACTTTTTCAGTAAATTTATAACTATCAAAACTTTCTTTAGAAACGATTACTTCTATTATTCTTCTTATGGCTTCTTCTATATTAAAAGTAGGTAACCAATAAGGATGACTTCTAATTAAAATAGTATTAATACCAAACTCTTCAACAGTAAAGTTTAATTCTTCCAATAAATGCATATTTTCTTTTAAAATGATATAATCACTATTTGACAATTCTATTTTAATAGGAATAAGTAAATCTATTACTTTATTATCATGAGTTCCCATAGCTTTTAAATATTTTTCATAATTAATACGTTCATTAGCCGCATGTTGATCAATAATAAACATACCATCCTCATTTTCCGCAATAATATAAGTACCATGTACTAAACCTACAGGATACATTTTCTTAACACGTTCACTATTAGTATCCTCTTCTTCTTGATTAGAATAAGACTCTTTTTCTTCATTAACTTCAAAATCAATAGTAACTTCTTCTACTTTTTGATAATCATTATCAATATTCGATTTATTTTTATTATTTTCAATATAACTATCAATAACATCTTTAAAATTAATACTTTCTTTAACTTCTTTTTCCTCTAACTGATTTTTATCTTTAGCTTCTAAAGTAGGAATTAATGTTAAAGATTCTAATTTCTTAGAAATTGTCTCATTTATTAAACTTTTTAAATTATCAAAATTAGAAAACTTAATATCCATCTTCGTTGGATGAATATTAATATCTATTAAATAAGGATCAGCTTCTATATTCATTACTACTATAGGATATTTACTTTCGGGTATATAAGTATGATAACTATCTAAAATAGTACGCATTAAATCATTGTTACGAATAATTCTTCCATTTACTAAAGTAGTTATTACATTACGATTAGTTCTAGCTGCTTCTGGATAAGAGATATAGCCACTTATTTTATAATCTTTATTATCATTTTCAATGGCAATCATTTTCTTAGTAACATCTAACCCATATATAGCATTAATAACTTTTAATAAATTACCTTTACCATCAGTGTTCAATAATTCTTTACCATTATTTAAAAGAACAAACTTAATATTAGGAAATGATAATGCCATTTTATTGACATATTCAACTACATTAGCAAGTTCAATATATAAATTTTTTAAATACTTCAAACGAACAGGAGTATTATAAAATAAATCTCTAACTGTTACTTTGGTTCCTTGTTTTAAATCACTATTAGATACACTTTCAATGTTACCACCATTAATAATTACTTCTGTGCCAGTATTACCATCTGATGTTTTTAAATTTACTCTACTGACGGATGCAATAGACGGTAAAGCTTCACCTCTAAAACCTAAACTTTCAATATTAAATAAATCTTCTAATGTTTTTAATTTACTAGTAGCATGTCTAGAAAAAGCCATAACAGCATCATCTTTATCCATACCAATACCATCATCAGTTACACATATTTCTTTGACACCACTATCAATTAATTCTATTTTTATAAAACTACTTTGAGCATCAATAGCATTTTCTACTAATTCCTTAACAACATTCATAGTCTTTTCAACTACTTCTCCTGCTGCAATTTTATTAGCTAAATCTTCACTCATTAATTCGATTTTACTCATATATACTCCCCTTACTTACCTAATCAAAATCTTCATATATTTTACTAGTAGTTGGATCAACATAATATACTTTTTCATCTAAACTTACTGTATTAGTAGCAGTTACTTTATATAAATTATCATTAGTAGCTTCTGACGAAAAAACATAAACTTCATTAACAAAATTGGGTTTTACAAGCTCAATGGCATCTTCTTTACTCATTCCTGTCCTATTAAATAAATTTTCTTCTAAAGTGGCTTCATTTTGCAGTTTATTTTCATAAGAACCATCCCAGTTAATATAAATAATTCCTATTATGATAATAACAATCGATATAATAACAGGTATAACTATACGTAAATTATTCTTTATATAACTTTTCATAAATACCATCCTTTTCATTTTCAAGATATTTCTTTTCAAATTACATTTCTATATTAATATTATAACTTATCAATATTTTATAGTAAATTAATTTTCTATTTCTTGTAAATATTGATATAAGTTTTGAGCAACATCCTTACTAACTACCTGTTCTAAGTCTTCAATGGATGCTTCTTTTAATTTCTTTAAAGAACCAAAATGTTTTAACAATTCTTTTTTTCGTTTATCACCAATACCAGGAACAAAATCTAAAATACTAGATAACATTCCTTTACTCTTAATATTACGATGATATGATATAGCAAATCTATGTACTTCATCTTGTATTTTAGTTAAAAACAAGAATAGACTACTTTTACTATCAATATTAATAGTCTTAAGATTTTTATCAATAATAGTACTAGTACGATGCTTATCATCTTTTTTTAAACCTATAATAGGAATATCTAAATTAAGTGACCCCAATACTTCTTTAGCAACGTTTACTTGTAATTCTCCACCATCAATAACAATTAAACTAGGTGCTGTATCTTCTTCCATTAAAACTTTATAATAACGTCGATATAAAACTTCCCGCATTGCCGATAAATCATCTTTAACATCAACACTTATCTTATATTTACGATATAAATCACGATTAGGTATAAAGTCATCAAAGACAACCATTCCACCAACATAGAAAGTCCCAAATAAATGAGAGTTATCAAAAGCTTCAATTCTTGTAATATCAGAAATATTTAAAGCTTTTTCTAATTCTTTTTTAGCACTTAAACGAGCATCATCATTTTTCTTCAAAATTTCTTCTTCCTCTGTTAGAGCTACTTTAGCATTATCTGTCGCTAAAGCTAAAAGTTTTCTTATATCACCTCTTTTAGGATTTAACACCTTAACATTTAAATAACTACTTAATAATTCACTATCTATTTCATCACTAACTACTATTTCATTTGGTAATAAATGATCTTTTTCATAGAACTTTATAATATATTCAATTACCTCTTCATTAATATCATCGACAATTGTAAAAATATCCTTATGTCTTCCAAATAACAAACCATCTCTTATGAAGAACACTTGTATTGATAAATAATTATTATTTTTATAAAACGCAAACATATCAAAATTATACTTGCGATTTAAATCAATTTTTTGGCGTTTTAAAGTTATATTAATATCATCAAGCATTCTTTTTAATTCATTGGCCTTTTCAAAATTTAATGCTTCACTTGCTTTATACATATCTTCTTCTATTTTTTTTGTTATAACAGAAGCATCCCCTTTTAAGAAAGCAATAATTTCATTTTTCATTTTATTTATAGCTTTAGTATCAATATTATTATATTTACAATACCCCAGACATTCTCCTAAATGATAATATAGACATACATCTTTTTTTAACGTTATACATTTTCTTAACGGATACATACGATTAATGATTTCTACAGTACGCCTTGCAGCATTAACGTTAGGGAAAGGTCCAAATAAATGATTTTTATTACGTTTGCGATTAAGATTTCTTACAACTTTAACAGTAGGATATTTATCATTAGTAAGTTCTATGTATGGATAACTTTTATCATCTTTTAATAAAATGTTGTATTTAGGATTATATTTTTTAATTAAAGTGATCTCCAATATTAAAGATTCTAATTCTGAAGATGTCACTATATACTCAAAAGTAACTATATCATTTACTAACATAGCTGTTTTACCTGTAACAGTTCCTGTAAAATAACTCTTTAAACGATTTTTTAAATTTTTAGCTTTGCCGACATAAATGATAATACCATCTTTATTTTTCATTTGATAACTACCAGGAAGATTAGGTACTAATGCTAACTTTTCTTTAATGTGTTTCTTTATATCTTCATTCATACACTTTCACCAACAAAATTATAACATAAAAACGGCCAAATAATATTATATTTGACCATAACTATTAAAAAATTTAACTATTTTGAACTTTCTTTATAATAACTTACAGATACCCCACTTGATGCAATATTACCTTCTACTACAACATTACTGTCTCCTTTATGAGTCTCCACGTTTGGTAAATTAATAGGTTCATATATAATACTTTCTAACTCGTAGTAGATAGTAACAGGTGTATTCTTACTTGCTTGCTCTTCTAAATATCTTTGCCATTCACTTACATTTTTTACTTTGTTTGTTGTAATCATAAATGCTGCCGAACTATCACTATATCCATATATCCCATTACCTTCTCGTACTTTATAATTACTATTCCCTAAATTAGTATATGGAAAATGTGTCGATAATAATACAGTGTTTGTTTTATTTATTTTGCCTCCAGTTAAATTAGATAATTCTTTTTGAGTAATATGACAATTTAATGATTCCCCTGAAGTAGAACTACCACAAGTCCAATTCTCTTTTCCATTAAACTTATATGTCCCTATTTTCCTTACTACTCTTTTATTGGCAAAATCTATATAATCACTACTACTTCCTACCTTTCTTAATGGTTCTACCAATTCAATATTAGCACTATTACTCTCTCTAAAGTCAATTCCTGCCATTGCCAACATTGAAGTTTCACTTTTGCCATTCAAAAGAACATATACTTTTATATATTTTGTTCCCGCACGAAATTTGAGATTAGCAACACTTCCAGTATTATAAGTTCCACTAATAACAACCGAATACTTAGTCCAAGTAGCAGGAGTAGTACTGCCTCCTTTTATACTGTAATTATATGATTGTCCAGAATTACTTTGTGATAGTAAAGTACCCTTAGGAATAGTTCCATGAGTCCATTCTTCTTTTAGAGTTATCGTATTATTTACCTTATCCACTTGATCATAAGTATATAATTTGAGCCATACATTTCTTGAATATGTTAATGGAGGATATAAATAACCTGTACTATCTTTATAATTCCAAAAAATTAGTCCATCATTTACTTCATATTTGTTTAAATCTGTAAAATTAGCCACACTCTCTAAATATACTATTCTATCTCCATTGTTTAAATCTCGTTTTAATGTTGTTAAAGTATTGGGTATATACATAACATAACTAGTTCCAACCATTTTTTTATCTACATCATATTCTTCAATTCCTATATAAAAAGTAGTATTAGAAGTACTTAAATCCTTTAAATACATAGAATAGTTATACGCTTTAGTAGGGTCTATTTCTATATATTCATTACTTTCATGTTTGTCCCAAGAGCTTTTGGCTTTTATGATAAAGCCCCCTTTTATATCGCTAGATGGAATATCCGTTGAATAAGTAAAATCAGAAAAATTAGTATTATCTCCTAATTCTCCATAACCATTAGTGACTAAGTTACCACTACTAGAATCAATGTTAATACCTTCTTCTCCAAAAGATTCAATAGATATCGGATTATCAGGACTTGGTGTTCCATTTTGAATGCTATTCCCATATATTAAATAATTATTTAATACACGCCCTACACTATTCTTTAAACTTAAATTATTACCTCCTGATACAGTCGTTAATGTTGGTCCCGTTATAGTTAAGTCGCCACTTTCAACATGCTGTCCTACATTTTGGGTATAGGTTACACTTAAACTTAAATCATTTCTCAAGTCCCCTGGTTGACTGGTCACTGTGGATAAATATCCTATCTCCACTGATATTATTTGGCTTGTTTGTTTATTTAACTTATCTCCTTTTTTGATACCATCTATTTTAAAATATACTCCATCACTTCCTGTTTCACTAGCTGTTATCTCATTAACAATTGCATCTAACGTTCCTTGATTAGCTATTGTAATATTATAGATAATTTTGTCACCAGGTATTTTAAAATCAACATTAAAACTAGCAAAGGTACCACTTATTTGAGGAGGAGTCATTACCGTTACACCACTACTTTTACTTACCTCTTCTATTTTCGTAAATAATATATTCCATGTACTTGCTATATTTGCTGTTCCATTTATACTAAGACTTGTATTAAATATTGAATATCCTACTGATATTAGTAAGACCATTATTATTAGAAATACCATGATTATATTCTTTTTATTTTTCAACTCTACCATCTCCGAATATATTATTCTTCA